>JBKKAU010000711.1:0-7277 GCA_046714475.1 Thermoanaerobaculia bacterium | reverse complement strand
GCCGCAGGCGCGCACACGAAGGAGCCGAGCAGGGCCGAGCCGATTCACCACGCCGGCGCGGTCGTCGAGCTGGACGGTCTCGCGGTCCAGCTCGGCGGGCGCCCGATCCTCAAGGGGTTGAACGCCTCGCTCTCGGGCCGCTGTATCGGGCTCCTGGGGCCGAACGGCGCGGGCAAGACGACGCTGCTCCACGCCCTCCTCGGGTTCCACCCCGCTTCGTCGGGGACCGCCCGCATCTTCGGTTTGGACATCCGGACCGAGATGCGGGCGATCCGCGGCCTGATGGGGTACATGCCGGAAAACGACGCTTTCATCGCCGGGATGACCGGCGTCCGGTTCGTGCGGCTGATGGCCGAGCTGTCGGGGCTCCCCCCGGAGCAGGCCCTGGAGCGGTCGCACGAATCGCTGTTCTACGTCGGCCTGGGCGAGGCCCGATACCGTCCCGTGGACAGCTACTCGCTGGGCATGAAGCAGCTCGCCAAGCTCGCCCAGTCGCTGGTCCACGGCCCCAGGCTGCTCTTCCTCGACGAGCCGACCAACGGGCTCGACCCGGTGGCGCGCGAGCGGATGCTGGCGCTGATCCGCGACATCCGCGACGCCGGCGAGGTGCGGGTGATCCTGTCGTCCCACCTGCTGCGCGACGTCGAGGAGTGCTGTGAAGAGGTGCTGGTGCTCAAGGCCGGCGAGGTGGCCGTCTACTGCAACCTCGAGGAGGAGCGGCGGGCCAACCGCAAGTTCCTCGAGCTCGAGGTGCGCGGGGCGGACGGCGGCGACGACGGCTCGTTCGCCGCCGCGATCGAGGCCCTGGGGTGCGAGACGGCGGTCAGCGGCCGCCAGCAACGGTTGAAGCTGGTCCTGCCGGAAGGGGTCGAGATCCGCGACCTCTACCGCCTCGCGGCCGAGCGGCAGGTGCAGATCCGGCGGCTCGACTACAAGCGCGATTCGCTGGAAGACATTTTCTTGAAAGCCATGGAGACGGAGGTCGGCGAACATGGCCGTGTATGAACGCAACTACGGGCGCTACCAGGGGGCGTTGACGCCGTCCTGGTCGCGCTTCCTGGTGCTGCCGCGCTACGCCTACCAGGAGGTCTTCAAGAGCAAGGCGTTCGTCGCCTTCTTCGTGCTCTGCTTCGTGGCGCCGTTTTCCGGGCTGCTGATCATCTACCTGCACCACAACCTGAGCGCGCTCCAGCTCATGGGCATGTCCTTCGCGCAGCTCCGGGAGGCGCTCCCCATCGACGGCTGGTTCTTCGAGCGGGGGATGTCGATCCAGAGCACGCTCGCGTTCGTGCTCGTGCTGCTGGTCGGCCCGACCCTGGTGGCGCCCGACCTGCGCAACAACGGCCTGCCGCTCTACCTGTCGCGGCCGTTCTCGCGCACCGAGTACGTGCTCGGCAAGCTCGCCGTGCTGCTGATCCTGATGTCGCTGATCACCTGGGTCCCGGGCCTGCTGCTGGTGCTCTTCCAGGGCTACCTCGAAGGGGGCGGCTGGCTGGGCGAGAACGCCCGCATCGCCGGCGCGATCTTCGCCGGGAGCTGGGCCTGGATCCTGACGCTGTCGCTGCTGGCGCTCGCCGTCTCGGCCTGGGTCAAGTGGAAACCGGTGGCCAGGGTGTCGCTGCTGCTGCTGTTCTTCGCCCTGAGCGGCTTCGGGAAGGCGATCAACGAGGTGCTCGACACCTGGTGGGGGAGCCTGCTCTCCTTGGGCGAGGTGATCACCAGGATCTGGCAGGCGCTCTTCGGGGTGGACCTCGCGGACCCGGACATCCCGCTCGCCGCGGCCTGGACGATGATCGGGCTCTGGTGCCTGGTCTCCCTCTGGCTCCTCTCCCGCCGCATCCGGGCGTACGAGGTGGTCCGGTGAGCGCGCCGCTCGCCAGGGAGGAAGGCCGCGTGGTCCTCGAGAACGTCTCCAAGTTCTACGGCGACGTGCTCGGGGTCAACCGCGTCAGCCTGTCGATCCCCCCCGGGATCACCGGCCTGGTCGGCCCCAACGGCTCGGGCAAGACCACGTTGATGAACCTGATGGTCGGGCTGCTGCAGCCCAGCCGCGGCTCGGTGAGCGTGCTGGGCATCCCGACGGACCGGCCGGAGGAGCTGTTCCGGAGGGTCGGCTACGCCACCCAGTACGACTCCTTCCCGCCCGGCCTCACGGGGTACCAGTTCATCGAGTCGTTCCTGCGGGTCCACGGCTTCGCCAGGGACGAGGCCGACACCATGACTTGGCGGGCGCTCGAGCACGTCAACCTCGTCGAGGCGGCGGGGCGCAAGGTGGCGGGCTACATCAAGGGCATGCGCCAACGGGTGCGGCTCGCGCAGGCCATCGCCCACGAGCCGGCGGTGCTGGTCCTCGACGAGCCGCTGAACGGCCTCGACCCCATGGCGCGCGCCGAGGTCATCGCCCTTTTCCGGCAGCTCGCCGACTCGGGGTTGCACGTCATCGTCTCGAGTCACATCCTGCACGAGGTCGACCTGATCTCGGACCAGGTGGTGCTGCTCAACGGCGGTTACGTGGTGGCGGAAGGCGACATCTCCGGGGTACGCGACGAGATGGAGGAGCAGCATCCGGTGCAGGTGCTGATCCGCTGCGACCGGCCGTCGCTGCTCGCCTCGCGGGTCTTCGAGCAGGACCACGTGGTCGAGGCGCGGATCGGCGACGACGGCGGGCTGTTCGTGCGCACGCGCAACGCCGACAGCTTCTACCTGCTGCTCAACCGCGTGGTGCTGGAGCACGGCCTCGCGGTCGAGTCGGTGACGCCGGCCGATGCCGACGTCCAGGCGGTCTATCAATACTTGATCGGCGGGAACGGAGAGAAAGCGTGAGCGATATAGTGAGCACGGTGACGACGGTGGGCCAGGCCGAAGCCGGCCACGGAACCTGGAGCTTCCGGCGGCGGCAGGTGGCGGCGGTCCTGCGGCTGGAGCTGCGCAAGGGCTTTCTCGGCCGGCGGGCCCTCTGGCTCTACCTGCTGGCTCTCGCGCCGCCGGCGATCCTGCTGATGATGACGATCGCGGTCCGCGCCATGCCCCCCGGGATGTTCGACCCGAGCGACACGGCCAAGGCGACCACGGTCTACGCCATGACCTACCAGTCGTTCCTGCTGCGGATCGTCGTCTTCCTGGGCTGCGTGGCGGTCTTCGGCAACCTGATCCGGCGCGAGATGCTGGAGCGGAGCCTCCACTACTACTTCCTCACGCCGCTGCGGCGCGAGCTGCTGGTGGCCGCCAAGTACCTGACCGGCCTGATCGTCACGGCGATCCTGTTCAGCCTTTCGACGGTGGCGTCGTTCCTGCTGGCCTACTCGCCCTACCGGACGGCCGCGATCGAGGATTTCTTCCTGCGCGGCCCCGGGTTCGGACACCTGGGAGCGTACGTGCTGGTGACGGTGCTCGCCTGCCTCGGCTACGGCGCGCTCTTCCTCACCTTCGGCTTCTTCTTCAAGAGCCCGGCGATTCCGGCGCTGCTGATCTTCGGCTGGGAGTCGATCCTGTTCCTGTTGCCGCCGTTGCTCAAGAAGGTGAGTGTCTTCCACTACCTGCAGTCGCTCTGCCCCGTGCCGGTGTCGGAAGGGCCGCTGGCCCTGCTCGCCGACGCCCCCTCCCCCTGGGCCGCCATCCCCGGGCTGCTCCTCTTCTCCGCCGCGCTGGTCGCGCTCTCGGCGTGGAAGATCCGGTGGATGGAAGTTCGATACGAAGCGGAGTAGGGGCGCGATTCATCGCGCCCTGGCTTACCGGGCGTCTTCCGGACAGAACCGGAAGTGCCCGGCGAAATTCCGGATCGCCTCCGGGTCGGCGGGGGTGCCGGCGAAGGCCGCGCCTTCGGGCTTCTCCCGCGGAGCCGGATCGGGGACGAACCAGAGGCCCATGCGCAGGCGGTCGTCCCCGGGGCAGTCGACGCGCAGCATCGCGGCCAGGGCGGGCCGCCCGGTCTTGCCGGCCGTGACCGTGCCGCGGTGGACGGTGTATTTCAGCTCCCGTCCCCCCACCTCGACCTTGCCCTTGCCCAAGACCTCGCTGGTCCGGACCTCGACGTTGGCCGTCTTGAGCGTCGAAGAGCTGCCTCTCTCCTGCCGCGTGAGGACGTCCTGGGCGTCGCCGGACCCGAAGAACGGGGTGCGGGTGTTGACGTAGATGAAGCCCCGCTCGCCGATCTCCGGCTCCTGGTCTCCGGTCTCGGAGTCCTGGGCGGTCGGCTCGCGGCTGCCGAGCATCGCGGTCTGGAGGAGGACGGGGACGGACAGGCTCCCCCAGGGGTGATAGCCGGGGGGGAGGTCGCGGTAAGGCAGCACCTGGCGGGTCTTCTCGGCGCGGGCCTGGGGGTCGCGGAGGGCCGTCCGGAACTCGTCCCCCGCCTTGTAGCTCATCCAGGTCATGCCGGCGAAGGTCAGCAGCACCAGGCCGATCAGCACGCCGCAGCCGCAGCCGAGAGCGGTCCTGCGCGTCGCGTCGCGGCCGTCGCGGCCACTCATGTCACATCTTGTCCGGGACCGGGATGCCCAGAAGCCCCCCCAGGGTCTCCAGCCCGTTCCTGAAGACCTGCACGGCGGCGAGCCGGGCGGCCCGCTGCCGCTCGTCCTTCTCCTGCAGGATCGGGTGCTTGTGGTAGACGGCGTTGAAGCGCTGCGCCAGCTCGAGCGCCTGGCGGGCGATCAACGACAGCTCCAGGCCTTCGGCCGCCCTTTCGACCAACTCGCCGGTCTGGGCGACGGTCAGAACCACGTCCCAGAGGTCGTCGGTCCACAGCTCGGCGGACAGGGCTCCGACCTCTTCGGCCGACACGGCGTCGCGCAGGCCCTCCTGCTGCAGCCGCCGGCGGATGTTCTTGGCCCGCACCAGCGAGTACTGGAGGTAGGGGCCGGACTCGCCCTCGAAGCTCAGCGCCTCGTCCATGTCGAAGGCGATCACCCGGTTGGTGGTCGCCTTGGCCATGAAGAAGCGCAGGGCGGCGGTGGCGATCTGGTGGGCGAGGCCGTCGAGCTCGCTCTCCTCCAGGTCGCGGTTGCGGCTGGCGATCTCCTCGCGGCTCTTGGACTCGAGCTGGTCCATGAGGTTGTCCGCCTTGACGCCGATCCCCTTGCGGCCGGACATCTCCAGGGTCTTGCCTTCGGCCTCCTCGTCGAGGTAGCCGAGCAGCCGCGCCGTGGCCGGCGACAGCGCCACCATCTCGTAGGCGAAGTGGGTCGACCGGTCGGCCTCGGCGGCGTGGCCCAGCGACTGGAGGCCGGCGCGCACGATCTTCTGGAGATAGCTCTGGCGGGCGTCGATGACGTTGATGACGCGGTGCGCGCCGCCGAAGCGCGGGTGCCCTTCGACGCCGTCGCCGGTGGTCTCCCAGACCCCCTCCTCCTGCCAGAAGCGGTAGCCGAAGTCGAGCCCGAGGAGACCGAACTTCCAGAGCTGGTAGGCGATGTCCTTGCCGACGTAGGTCACCGTGCCGTCGGAGCGGATGATGACCTTGTCGGGGTCCTCCAGGCCGGCGAACTCCTCGGCCTGGGCGAGCGGCATCATCCAGCAGCCGGCGTTCTTGCCCTCCTTCTCCAGGCGGACGGCGCCGCTCTCCTTGAGCCGCTCGAAGGCGCTGGAGAAGAAGTTGAGGCCCAGGATGTCGCTCTCCCGCGTGAGCAGGTCGTAGCCGATGTCGAGCCGGCGCATGGTGGCGAGGTGGCGGTGGACGACCCGCCGCGCCACCAGCCTGCCCATCGCGGCGCGCTCGCCGCGGTCGAGCTCCAGCTCGTGGAGGGTCTCGCGGCGCAGGCGCAGGCGCTCCTTGTCCTCCTCGTACCAGCGGCCGACCTCGCTGTAGAGGTCCCAGCAGTAGTAGTCGAAGGGCTCGGGGATGGCCGCGACGTCGGCGAGGGTCAGGCGCCGGATGTCCAGGAAGCCGACCACCACGTCGCCGAGCTGGACGCCGGTGTCGTCGATGTAGTTCTGGACCTCGACGGGGTAGCCCAGGCTGCGCATGGCGCGGGCGAGGACGTCGCCGAGCACGGCGTTGCGCAGGTGGCCGATGTGCGCCGCCTTGTTGGGGTTGATGTTGGTGTGCTCGATGACCACCTTGCCGGGGCGCGCCTCGGTGGGGAGGAGCGCCGAATCGAGCATCTGGGCGGCAAAGGCGCGGCGGTCGAGGTAGAAGTTGAGGTACCCCGCGCCCTGCACCTGGACGTCGCGCACCAGCGCCGGGCGCTGGAAGGCGCCGGCGAGCTCCTCCGCGATGGCACGCGGGTTGCGTTTCAGCACGCGGGCGAGCTGCATGCCGGCCGGGGAGGCGACGTCCCCGAGCTCGCGGCGGGGCGGGACTTCCATGACGGGGCGGTGGTCGACGCCGAAACGCTCCTGGATCGTCCGCGCCAGCTCCGCGGCAAGTTGATTTTTCAATTCCGTCCACATTTCGGCGTGCAGTCTACACTATGGGATGTAGAGGGAATGGAGAGGGCCGCGAGGCGCGGCCAGGGAGGATTCATGCCCGTGAAGGACTTGACGAGGCCCCTGGTATCATCGTCGGGAGAGGCCAGGGGCGAGATGACCGAAAACCGGATGACGGTCCCGATGGACCGCACCACGCTCGAGCTGATCGAAGGGGACATCACCCTCCTCGACGTGGACGCGATCGTCAACCCCGCCAACGAGCGGCTCCAGCTCGGGACGGGGGTGGCGGGCGCGATCCGCGAGCGCGGCGGGCCGTCGATCCAGGAGGAGTGCGACCGCATCGGCGAGGCGGCGGTGGGGACGGCGGTGATGACCGGCGCCGGCCACCTCAAGGCGAAGCGGGTGATCCACGCCGTCGGGCCGCGGATGGGGGAGGGGGACGAGGACAAGAAGCTCGCCTCCGCCGTGCGCGCCGCCCTCGCCCTCGCCGACCGTCGCGGCCTCAAGTCGATCGCCCTGCCCGCCATCTCGACCGGCAACTTCGGCTTCCCCGTCGACCGCGCGGCGCGGATCATCCTGACCGAGATCCAGCGCTTCCTGCAGGGTGGGACGAAGCTCGACAAGGTGGTCCTCTGCCTGCACGGCGACGACGCGTTCCAGATCTTCAAGCGCGAGCTGCGGCGGGGTTTCCGGTAGGAATTCCGGCAGGGAAACGAATCGCGATTCCGGGCGCGATGAATCGCGCGCCTACACCGGATGGAACGCCCCGGATTCTAGAGGACGGCGAGAGCAGGCGTAGGGGCGCGATTTATCGCGCCCGGAGTCGCGCCCGGGACCACCCCCACCTTTCAGGCGACGAAATAGGCGCTGGCGCGGACCTGCAGGCGGGCGCGGGGCTCGAAGCCGCTGCC
>JBKKAU010000710.1:0-3863 GCA_046714475.1 Thermoanaerobaculia bacterium | reverse complement strand
CCATCGAGAAGAGAAGGCAGAACGGCGTCTGGCGCCGCGCCGCCGCCGAGGAGGTGGAGACCCTCAGGGCGCGGCTGGCGCCCTCTTAAAAGGACAAAGGGACAAAAGGGACGACAAGGACTCCAAGGACAAGAGACCTTGCTGTCCTTGCTGTCCTTTAGGTCCCTTCGTCGTCACCTCCGCCCCCAGAGCCCTTCTTCCGCGTCAGCAGCGGGTAGGGGTTCCGCGCCCCTTCCATCTCATAGATGCCGTAGTGGAGATGCGGCGGGGTGCCGGCGGCGTTGCCGGTGTTGCCGACGTAACCGAGCACCGTCCCGGACGCCACCCAGTCGCCAATCTCCGGCGCGTCCCATTCGTCCAGGTGGGCGTAGTAATGGCGCTGGCCGCCGGGGCCGAGCACCATCACCGTCCGGCCGCCCAGCCGGTTCCAGCCTTTATTGACGACGATTCCCCGCGTGGCGCTCAGCACCGGCGTGCCGCGCGGCGCGAAGATGTCGATCCCCTGGTGCGCGCGCCCGCCGCTCCGTGAAGCGCCCCAGGTGTCCACCAGCCGCCTCGCCGCCACCCCTTCGACCGGCACCGGCAGCGTCTGGGGAGCCGGCTCGCGCATCAGCCGGACGAGGTCGAGCGTGTGGCGCAGATGGGGCCAGGCCCAGACGAGCAACGCCGCCAGGATGGCCAGCATGACGAGCCGGCCGAGCCATTTCATACCAGCGCTCATACCGGCGCTCATACCGGCCGGAACGCCCCTTCGTCGGTGATCTCGTGCCCTTCGGGGATCTCGCTCCGGAAACGCCTCTCCAGCTCCTCCAGCCGCTCCTTCGGGATCCCCTCCCAATCCCCGCGGCTGCGCCAGCGGATGACCAGCATCAGGTCGCCCTTCCGATCGTCCTGCGCCTGGCCCCGCCAGACCTCCTTGCCGAGGAACCCCTCCTCCTTCTCCAGCCCGGCGGTCCAGACCTCCCTATCCTTATCTATATAGAGCTCGACCAGGTCCGGCCTCACCCTCACCCTCTTCCACTCGATCACCACGGTCCTCTCCTTTCTCCCAGGATCTAGAATCCCGGCATGCCGCTCCCGTGTTCCCGCCGTTGCCTCCTGGCCTCTCTCACCTTCCTGCTGGCCCCCCTCTGGATGGCGGCCCTCTCCCCCGAGGAGTCCCAGCGGCTCGCCGCGGGCGAGGTGCTGGTCGAGCTGCGGACGGTGCGCCCGGGAGCGCCGAAGGAGGGGATCGGCCGCGGCGTGATCGCGGCGCCGCCGGAGAGGGTCTTCCGCGCGCTGACCGACTACCAGCATTTCGACGAGTTCATGCCCTTCGTCGAGAGCTCGGACGCCGCGCCGCAGCCGGACGGCTCGGTGCTCAGCTTCCAGCGGCTCGACCTCCCCGCCCCGATCGGCGACCGTTTCTACAAGATCCGCGGGCGCGCCGCCATCGAAGGGAGCGGCCGGGGCCGGGTCTGGCGCACTCGCTGGTCCTATGTCCCGGGCTCCGGCAACGTCGCCGGCCACCACGGCTCCTGGAGCCTGGTCGAGATCTCCCCCGGCCGCACGCTCGCCACCTGCCGGCTCTACACCGACCCCGGCGGCGCCGTGCCGGGCTGGGCCATGGACCGGGCCACGCGCAGGTCGCTGCCCTGGATCTTTGACGGGCTGCGGCAACAGATCCGCCGCGGCCGGTACAACTGACCGTATAATCCTCTCGGTCTCTACTCAGAGGGGTGACGGGATGGGAGAGGACGGTTATCGGCGAAGCGCCCTGCGCGCGGCCGGATCTGGAGGATCTGTGAACAAAGAGGTGCTGGCGTTCGAAGCGCATCTCGGGATCGAGCTGCAACGCCGGTCGGCGGAGCTGACCAAGGCCTGGCTGGACCGGCTGATGCAGCGGCTGGACGTCCATCCGCGGCGGATCTTCCCCTCGGAGACCCTCCTCAACCGGATTCCCGAGGTGCTCGAAGCCGTGTCCGAGTACCTGGCCGCGGGGGGCGACCTGCACTCCGAGGAGAGGGTTCGCGAGGAGATGGGACTGCTCGCCCGGCTGCGGCGCGAGCAGGGCTACGACATCGACGAGATCCTGGCCGAGTTCGAGATCCTGGGGCAGATCCTCTACGACGCGCTCCGCGAGGAGGCCCGGAGCTTCCGCCGCAAGGTGCCGGCGGACTACGCCATCGAAGTCTCGGAGCGCCTCTACCGCGCCCTGATGGCGATCACCTCGATCACTGCCACGACCTTCCGCGAGGAGGGCTTCCGCGACCGCCGGGAGCGCGCCCGGCTGCTCGGCAGCTTCGGCCGCGACCTGGCGCACGAGCTGCGCAACCGGCTGGCGACCGCCGAGGCCGCCATCCACATCCTCGAGCAGTCCCACGCCAGCCCCGCCGCCCGGGCGCGGACGCTGGAGACCTTGAAGAGGACCCTGCTGCGGATCAAGGGGGTCGCCGACGACGTGCACGCCCTGGCGATCGCCCAGGGAAGCGAGGAGACGGCCCAGGGCCGAAGGCTGCCGCTGCGCTCCCTGGTCGAGGAGACCGTGGGCGAGCTGCGCAGCTTCGCCGAGGACAGACAGGTGCGGATCGAGGTCCAGGACACGATCCCCGACGTCCAGGTGGACGCCACCCGGGTGGAGCTGGCGCTGGTCAACCTGATCGGCAACGCGGTCAAGTACTCCGACCCGGGAGAGGGCGACCGCTGGGTGCGGCTCGCCGTGCAGCGCGAGGAGCAGGGCCACTGGCGGATCAGCGTCTCGGACAACGGCCTCGGCATCCCGAGCGAGCAGCAGGACACGGTGTTCGAGCAGTTCGTGCGCGCCCATCCCGAGATCGCCGACGGCACCGGCCTGGGCCTGTCGATCGCCCGCGAGGCGGTCGAGCAGGCGGGCGGCCGCATCTGGCTGGAGAGCCAGCACGGGATCGGCACCACCTTCCACTTCACCGTCATCGATCCGCCCACGGCCCGGGAGTAGGGCTTGGTCAAGGCAGCGGGCTCCCGCTGGGACCGCTGGCTCTTCGTCGCGCTCGCCCTGCTCTACCTGCTGCCGCTCTGGGCCGTCCGTTTCGTCCCGACCACGGACGGCCCCTGCCACCTCTACAACTCCTGGCTCCTGCGGCAGCTCGCGACCGGCGAGGCGCCGCCGGTCCTCGAGCAGCACTACGAGATCAACCCGCGGCCGTTCCCCAACTGGTCGGGGCAGGCGGTCATGGCGCTGCTGCTCGGGGTGGCCTCTCCCGCGACCGCCGAGAAGCTGCTGGCGAGCGCCTGCGTGCTGCTCTTCCTTCTGGGCCTGCGCTACCTCGCCGACGCCGCGGACCCGGCGCGGGGGTGGTTCGCCTTCCTCGGTTTCCCGCTGGTCTACCACTGGCCGTTCCAGATGGGCTTCTACAACTTCGCCGCCAGCCTCGGCCTCTTCCTGCTGTCGGTCGGCTTCTGGTGGCGCCGGCGCGAGGGGCTGAGCCTCCGCGGGGCGCTGGGGCTCCACGCCCTGCTCCTCGTCTGCTACTTCTCCCACATCCTGTCGCTGCTCCTCGCCCTGTTCGCGATCGGCGTGCTCTGGCTCGCGACGCTGCGCAAGGACAACCTGCGCGGCCATCTGCTCCAGATCCCGTTGCTGGCGCCCCAGGCCCTGCTCCCCCTCTGGTTCATCGCCTCGCAGGAGGAGCCGACCACGAGCGCCGCTTGGCATCCGGCGGTCTGGTGGGGCTACCTGCGGCGGCTGGAGGTGCTGTTCACGTTCGCTCCCGAGCAGGTCCTGCTGGGCACGGCGGTGGCGGCGCTGTTCGCTCTCCTCGCCGTCTGGACGCTGGTCTACAAGACCCTGCGGGGCGGGGGGCCCCCGCGGGCGCCCCGGGGCGGGCGGCGGGGGCGCGGGGCGG
>JBKKAU010000709.1:0-1266 GCA_046714475.1 Thermoanaerobaculia bacterium | reverse complement strand
GCCGCGGCCGGTGGGGCGGCAGCGGCCGGGACCCCCGCCTTCTGCCACAACTGCGGCCAGAAGCTCCCCCCGGGTTCCAAGTTCTGCCCGTCCTGCGGGACTAAAATCGGGGAGTAGAGTAGAGATGAGCGAACAGGATGAAGAAAGCTCTGATCTCGAAGCTCTCGAAGACACTGAGGATCTGTGGCTTGCCTTGGAGAGCCTGTCTGACCCTACAGATCCTGTTCTGGATTGGGATGTTGTCAAGGCGGAGCTCCTGAGGCACTCTTGAGCACGCGCGAGCCAGGGTCCGTCTTCGACGGCAAGTACGAGATCGTCCAGCGCCTGGGCAGTGGCGGGATGGGCGAGGTCTACCAGGTGCGCCATCTGCACCTGCAGGAGCTGCGCGTCGTCAAGATCCTGCGCCAGGACCTCGCCACCGACCCGTCGGCCCAGAAGCGCTTCGTGCGCGAAGCGCGGCTCGCCACCCAGATCAAGCACCCCAACGTCGCCATCCTCTATGACTTCGCGAGCCTGCCGGACGGCAGCTTCTACATGGTCTGGGAGCACATCGAGGGCCAGGACGTCGGCGACCGGCTGCGCCAGCAGGGTCCGTTCCCCGTCCCCGCCGCCCTCCAGCTCGGCATCCAGGCGCTCCGCGGCCTCGAAGCGATCCACTCGGCCGGCATCATCCACCGCGACCTCTCCCCGGACAACCTGATGATCGCCCCGGACCGCCGCGACCAGAGCCAGATCAAGATCATCGACCTGGGGCTCGCCAAGACGCTGGAGCGGGAGGCCGATCCCAACCTGGAGATCACCCAGGTCGGCATGTTCATGGGCAAGCTCCGCTACTGCTCGCCCGAGCAGGCGCGGGCCGTCAACGGCGAGACCCCCGATCGCAGGAGCGACCTCTACTCCTTCGCGCTGGTCCTCTACGAGATGATCACCGGCCTGCCGCCGTTCGAGTCCGAGAACCAGCACGGCTTCATCTTCAAGCGCCTGTCCGAGGACCCGCTGCCGCTCGGCGGCCGCAACCCGCAGGTCGAGGTGCCGCGCCAGCTCGACCGCATCCTGCGCAAGGCCCTGGAGCGCGAGCGCGACAACCGCTACCCCGACGCCGTGAGCTTCATCCAGGACCTCGACAACGTGGCCCGCGGCCTGAACGCCGCCCAGACGCAGGAGATCCCGCTGCCCGCCGCCCTCGCGGCGCCACGCCCCGCCGCGGTCACCTCGGAGCCACGGCCGCGCAGCTCCAGCGAGCTGTCGCGCGAGGAGCGCACCGAG
>JBKKAU010000708.1:0-3059 GCA_046714475.1 Thermoanaerobaculia bacterium | reverse complement strand
CCCCACCGACCGGCCGCGCCCGCCGGTGCAGACGTTCCGCGGCGCCTTCGAGCCGCTGGACCTGGGGCCGGAGCTGACGGCGGGCGTCGCCGCGCTCGCGGCAAGGCACGGCGTCACCCTGTTCATGGCGCTGCTGGCCGCCTTCAACGTCCTGCTGCAGCGCTACGCGGGCGAGGACGACCTCCTGGTCGGCACGCCGGTGGCCAACCGCAACCGGGCCGAGCTCGAAGGGCTGATCGGCTTCTTCATCAACACCCTGGTGCTGCGGGCCCGGCTCGACGACGATCCCGTTTTCTCCGACCTGCTCGCTCGCGTCCGGACGGACTCGGTCGGCGCCTATGCCCATCAGGACCTGCCGTTCGAGCGGCTGGTGCAGGAGCTGGCGCCGGAGCGCGACCTCTCGCGCAGCCCGCTGTTCCAGGTCCAGTTCATCCTGCAGAACACGCCGGTCCAGCGTCTGGAGCTGGTGCCCGGCCTGACGTTCTCGCCGGCGGAGATGCCCGCCGGGACCGCCAAGTTCGACATGGTCCTTAGCTTCCAGGAGTACGACGGCGACGTGGTGGGCGGCGCCGATTTCAAGGCCGACCTTTTCGACGCCTCGACCGTCCGGCGCCTGCTGGAGCACTTCCGCGTGCTGATCGCGGGCGCGGTGGCGGCCCCGGAGATGCGGATCTCGGAGCTGCCGTTGCTGACGGTCGAGGAGACCGTCCAGATCACGGGCTGGGGGGAGGGCCGGCGGCTGGAAGCTGCCGGCGATCTCCAGGTCCACCGGCTGTTCCAGGAGCAGGCCCGGCGGACTCCCGAGGCGGTCGCCCTGATCGCCCCCTGGACCGCCGAGCATCTGACCTATGCCGCCCTGGCCGCCGGGGCGGAGCGCCTGGCGAGCCGTCTGCGCGCTTTCGGAGTCGGCCCCGAAACACCCGTGGCGCTGTTCCTGGAGCGCTCGGTGTCGCTGGTGACCGCGATGATCGCGGTGCTGGAGGCCGGCGGCTATTACGTGCCGCTCGAAACGGAGCACCCGTTGGACCGTCTGTCCTGGATGCTGGAGGACTCCGGATGCCCCCTGGTGCTCACCACGAGCGATCTGGAGGAGAGGCTGCCGGTGTGGGGAGCCCAGGTTGTCCTCGTGGACCTGGCCGGGGAGTCCGAAGCGGCGGGAGAGGCCCCCTCGGAAGCCGGTCTGGGAGGCGAAGTCCTCGCCTATCTCCTCTATACGTCGGGCTCTACGGGACGACCCAAGGGCGTCCTGGTGCAGCACGGCGCCGTGGTCAATCACATGCTCTGGTACGAGGAGCGGTTCCCGTTTTTCCCGGGGGACCGGCTCCTGCAGAAGACGCCGGTCGGGTTCGACCCGTCGGTCACCGAGATCTGGGCCCCGCTCCTGGCGGGCGCCACCCTGGTCCTGGCGCAGCCCGGGCTCCACGGCGACATGGCCTACCTGGCTGCGGTGTGCGCCGAGCAGGAGATCACCCTGCTCAAGGGCGTTCCGAGCCTGTACCGGGCGTTGCTGGAGGAGCCGGGCTTCGCCGCCTGCCGCTCGCTGCGGCGGGTGTGGACCGGCGGCGAGGTCCTGGGCCCGGACGTCCTGGAGCGGTTCTTCGCCAGCCCCCTCGCGGCGGGCGCCGAGCTGATCAACGTCTACGGGCCGACCGAGACCACGATCGAGGTCACCGCCTGGCTCTGCGAGCCGGAGCGGGCGGACCGGCCGGCACCGCTCGGCGGACCGATCGGCGGGGCCCGGCTCCAGGTCCTCGGCCCGCGCGGCACCGTCTGCCCCGTCGGCGTACCCGGAGAGATGTATATCGGCGGCCGGCCGGTCGGCCGTGGCTATCAGGGGAGGCCGGAGGAGACCGCGACCCGCTTCGTCCCCGATCCCTGGGGCGAGCCCGGCGGCCGGATGTACCGCACCGGCGACCTCGTGCGCTGGCTCCCTTCGGGCGACCTGGAGTTCCTGGGGCGCACCGACCAGCAGGTCAAGGTCCGCGGCGTGCGGATCGAGCTGGAGGAGATCGAGATCGTCCTCCAGGGCTGTCCGCTGTTGCGCGAGGCGGCCGTGGCGGTGGTGGGGGAGGGGCCGAATCAGCGCCTGGTGGCTTATGGGGTACCCGCCGGGCCGGAGGCCGATGCCCGCGAGGTGCGGGCCTGGCTGCGCGGCATGCTGCCCGAGGTGATGATGCCCTCGGTGTTCGTATTCCTGCCCGCCCTGCCGCAGACGGCGCACGGCAAGCTGGACCGGAAGGCGCTGCCGGATCCCGAGGTCGCCCGCGACCCCGCCGCTTTCACGGCGCCGCGCACGCCGGTGGAAGAGGCCCTCGCCGAGGTCTGGAAGGAGGTCCTGGGCGTCGAGCGGATCGGGGCCAAGGACGACTTCTTCGATCTGGGAGGCCATTCGCTGCTGGCCACGCAGGTGGTGTCCCGGCTGCGCGAGCGGCTCGGGGTCGAGGTGCAGGTGCGGGCCCTGTTCGAAACTCCGGTCCTGGCGGATTTCGCGCGCGCCCTCGAGCAGCAGGGAGCGTTCGCCGCCGGAGTCGCCAGCGGCCCGATCCCCCGGCGGCCGGCCGACCTCGAGCCGCTGCCGCTCTCCTTCGCCCAGGAGCGGCTCTGGTTCCTGGACCGCCTCGACGCCGGCACCGCGTACAACATCCCCCTGGCCCTGAGGGTCTCGGGCGACCTGTCGGTCGCGGCCCTCGAAGGGGCGTTCCGCGAGCTGGTACGTCGCCACGAGGCCCTGCGCACCACGTTCGCCGAGGTCGAAGACCAGGCGGTCCAGGTGATCGCGCCGCCGGGAGGGTGGTCGATGCTGCGGATCGACCTCTCCGGCCTCTTCGCCGCCTCCCCGGAGCTGGGCGAGGCCGAGGTCCTGCGCCTGGCGATGACCGGCGTCTGGCGGCCGTTCGACCTCCGGCGCGGCCCATTGCTGCGCGCCGCGCTGGTGGACCCTCACCCCCCGGCCCCCTCTCCCGCCCCTCCGTCCACCTCCCCGGGGGAGGGGGAGCGCGTGCTCCTCCTCGACATGCACCACATCGTCTCGGACGGCTGGTCCATGGGCGTGCTCATGC
>JBKKAU010000707.1:0-5955 GCA_046714475.1 Thermoanaerobaculia bacterium | reverse complement strand
GATCTCCTCCGCTCCGGCCTCCGCGCCACGCGTCCAGAGCGCGAGCAGCGGCGAGGTGTCGAGCGGGTCGTTGCCGGGCCTGTTGATCGAGGAGAGCGGCTCGTGCGCCCAGTCGAGCCACTGGCGGGCGCCGCGGAGGTCGCCGCGGTCCAGGCGCCGGAGCGCCTCGCGGCCGAGCGGCCCGGCGTCGTTGTTGATCACGGCGATCCGGTAGCCGCCACCCTCGGGCACCACGTAAAGCTGCATCTCCTGCCCCTGCTCGAGATCGGTCCCGAGGTGGACCCGGTAGCCGACCGCGTCGTCTCCGAGCACGGTCTCGCGCAGTCCGGCGAGGGTCAGGTCCATGGCGACGTCGATCGGCGTACCGTCGACTCCGGCGCCGTCGCGGAAGGCGGCCTGGATGGTGCGGACCGCCGCCTCGTCGTCCTCCTTCCGGACCTGGCGGGCGGCCTCCTCGGTCATCAGCGAGGTGATCTTGTCGAGGTCGAGAGGCTCGGAGGCGAACAGCGCGAAGAGCTGCCGGGCCACGTCGGCCGGCTTGCGGGCGGGGCCCGCCAGAGAGGCAGCCAGATCTTCGTGACGCTTCGTCCGGCGCAGCAGGTCCACCGCGGTGAGCAGGGAGGCGGGGTTCGGAGCCTGGCGGCTGGCCCGTTCGAGCAGGGCGGCGGCTTCCGGGTAGCGGCGGATCAGGACCAGGCTCTGCGCCGCCTCGCGCAGCATCGAAGTCCGGGCCGCGACATCGGCGAGCTGCCGCTCGGCCTCACGGACCGCGGCCTCGGGGCCTTCGGCCGCCGCCGTCGCGACCAGCCCGAGGATCGAGCGTTTCTGCGACGGCGCCAGCTCCGCCGCCACCGTCTTCATCTCCTCGAAGCGGCCGGCCTGCATCAGCGCGATCAGCAGGTTGTCGTTCATCTCTTCATACTTATTTTCGAGGCGCAACGCCCCGTACTCGGCGATGGCGGCGGTGAGGTCGGAGCCTGCCTTGTAGCGCTCTCCCTGGGCGTTGTGCTCGAGCAGGATGGCGAAGTCGGCGCGCGCCAGCGCGTCGCCCGGATCGAGCTCGCGGGCCTTGCGATAGGCGGCGAGGGCGCCGGCATGGTCGAAGCCGGGCCCGAAGCGGCGGCCGAGCTCGTCGTGCTGCAGCACCCAGCCCAGGGTGCGGTGGGCGTAGGCGAGGCCCGGCTCCAGCGCCACCGCCCGGCGCGCCTCCTCGCGCGCCTCGGACCCCATGCCGCCGGCCAGCAGGGCCAGCGCCAGGCGGGTGCGGGGCATGGCCTTGGCGGGGGAGAGCCCGGCGAGACGGCGGAACTCCGCCAGCGCCTCGCGCACCCGGCCGGCGGCGAGGTGGACCTCGCCGTCCTGGTCGAACTGGAGGAGGATCGGCCTCTCCTCGGAGTACTCCTGGACTCCGGCGCGCAACGCCTCGAACTCCTCGGGTGTGATCCGCCGCTTGTCGACCCGGAGGCGCAGCGTCGCGGTGACCACTCCCTGGGGACCCCGGGAGCCCCTGGAGTCAACAGCGTACTCCTCGGAGAGTGTGGCCGGGCCGAGCCGGTGGACCCGGCTTTCGGGGAGCGGCCGGGGGGTGAAGCCGGCTGGGGGCACGACCCGGTAGCGGGTCTCGATCTGGAACGGACGGGTGAAGACATAGTCGAAGCGGCGGCGCGGCGTCTCCTCCTCGGGAGGGAACATGAATTCATCCGGCAGCCGCGCCAGGAGGCTGGAGCGGCTCAAGGCGATCGCCGCGTCCTGTACCTGGGTACTGCCGAGCGTCGCCCGGCGGGTTTCGAGCCGCACGCGGAACGGCGTGCCGAGGTCGTGGGGATCGGAGTGCTCCGCGTCGTCCAGCCCTTCGGCCACGTAGGCGGATTCCATGTAGGCGGCCAGCAGCGTGCGCAGCCGCTCGGGATCGGCGGCGGCATGGTCGGCCCGCACTTCGCGCTCGGCGGCTCCCCAGTACTCGGTGGTCTCGACGACGCGGGCCGGCCCGAAGTCGGAGAGGAAGAACTCGCGGGTCTCGACCTCGCGGTTGTCGTCGGCGGTCGCCTCCGGGGTGCGCACCAGCCCGGTGGCCGTCGGGCTGGCGACGAGGGCCAGCCGCCCCTGGTCGGCGACCGGCAGCTCGCCGGCGCGCGCGAACGGGTCGGTCGGGTCGATCCAGACCGCGGGCCTGCCCGGGACCATGACGATGGCGTGGTTGAACTCGCCGAGGCCGGGGAGCGACTCTTCCACGTCGGCGCCGCCCTCGCCGGCCTTGAGCAGCGCCACGTAAGCCGGGATGTCGAGGGCGCGCAGCACGGCGGTCAGCAGCACCGCCTTGTCCTTGCAGTCGCCGAACTTGCGCCGCAAGGTCTCGGCCGGAGTGCGGGGGAGGACGCTGCCTTCGCCGAGCTCGACCCCGGTGTAGCGGATCTCCCGCAACCGGCCGAGGAGGCGGTCGATGGTCTCCACCTGGGAAGCGGCGGGGCCGCCCGCGGAGCGCAGGAAGGCGGTTATGTCGGAGCCCTGGATCGCGGCGTCGACGACGTCGGAGTAGCGCCGCGCCAGCGCCGCCCAGGAGGCGCCTGTCGAAAAGACGATGGACGGCGACCGCGCCATCTCGAGCGGCATCCCCGGCTCCATCTTCTCCGTCTCGGGAAGGTCGCGGTACTCGAACGTCACCCGGCGGCGCCCGCCCACTGTCTCCTCTCGCGTCCCGGCGGCCGGCAGGTGGCGGGCGACCCAGCGCAGCGGCAGGCCGGTGGGGGCGTCCACGACGAGCCGGGCCCGGCGCACCGGCATCCACCAGGCGACGGTCTCCACCTGGACGATGCCGGCGTCGAAGAAGGGGGCGCTCTCGCGGATCGTGACCTCCTGCTCGACCACCGCGCCGGGGCCGGCGGCGGGGAGGGGAGCACGGAGGACCCGGCCGTCCTGGAACATATTGGACGTCCCGACGGTTTCGGCATTCTCAGTGACGGTCGCCGGGTCGAGGGCATGGGCGGCGCCGTCCGGGGTAATGACCCGGGCGCGCAGGACCGGCCTCTCCTGGTGCCAGGGCTGCCAGCTCTCCTGGATGGTGGACCAGCCCTCGCCGGCGGACGCGTTGGCGATCCGGTAGACGAGCCGGCGGGTGTAGGTGGCGCGGCCGGTCTCGTCGTAGACGTAGCGCGTGTCGGTGAGGAGGAGGGCGACCCCGTCTCCCGCGCCGGGCTCGACCTGCGAGGCCGCCCGGATCACAGCCGCGGGCTCGGCGGCGAACGGGGCCGCGGCCCAGGGCTCGTCGACCTGGGCGGCGGCCGGCCCGGCCAGCAGCAGGAAGGCCATCCAGGGCAGGCGTACGGCGGAACGGCAACCGGCACGGCGGGGTCGGGACATCGGTCCTCCAGAGAGTCTGCTGGCTCGAATCTTATACGAGCCGGGCATTCCGCCGGCTATAGATGGGACTCGATGTCTCTAGATGTATAATGTCGCCATAGCATTTCACGGAAGGTCTTAAAAGTTCGATCGTCTCATCCCCCGCCTTTCGTCGTCGCGGTAGGAGCACCCGTTGGAGATACGCTTTATGCACCAGCCCCAAGCCTTTCTGCGAGCCCTGCTCCTCCTCGGGCTCGTCACCCTGGCCGGTTCCCCCCTGGCGGCGACCAGCTACGTCCGGGTCAGCGACGAGGCCCTGGTCGACCAGTCGCCGGTCGCGGCGGTGGTCCGGGTCGTCTCGGCGGACGCGACGGCCGGCGGGAGCCGGGGCATCCGGGTTTCCACCGAGTATGTCGTCGAGGTCGAGGAGACGCTCAAGGGCGAGCTTCCTGCCGGCGCCGGGGACACCGTGCGGGTGCGCGTGCCGGGCGGCCGGACGCCGGACGGCCGGGCGCTCAAGCTCTACGGCGCGCCGCAATTCCGCCCGGGGGAGCGGGCGCTGCTCTTCCTGGAGCCGTCGCCCGACGGGAGCTGGCGGATCGTCCACTTCCTGCTCGGCGCCTTTCACGAGGCCCGGGCCGGCGAGCGGCGCCTCGCTCTGCGCAACCTCGCCGAGGCGAGCGAGGTGCGGGTCACCGAGACCGGAGTGGAGCCGGTGCGCGAGACCGGCCGCGAGCCGTTGCGCGACTTCGACCGCTTTGCCCATTGGGTGGCGGCGCGCGCCCGCGGCGAGGCCAAGGCGGTCGACTACCAGGTGGAGGACCACGACGGCGAGCTGCGGCTCCTGACCGACAAGTTCACGCTGTTCGAGGACCCGGACGACGAGCTCCACCTGCGCTGGTTCGACTTCGACACCGCGGGGAACGTCACCTGGGTGGCCCACCGCTCCGGCCAGTCGGGGCTCACCGGCGGCGGCTTCTCCGAGATCGAGAAGGGGCTCCAGGCCTGGACGGCGGAGACGAGCACGCCGATCGACTACCGCTACGGCGGCACCACCCGGGCCTCCCTGGGGCTGACCGATTTCGACCAGGTCAACACCATCCTCTTCGGCGATCCGAACGACGAGATCTCGCCGTTCAGCTGCTCGCCGGTCAGCGGCGTTCTCGCCCTGGGCGGTCCCTGGTACACCCTCGAGACCCGCAACTATGGCGGCGAGCCGTTCCACTCGGTGGTGGAGGCCGACATCGTCCTCAACGCCGGCCTCGAATGCTTCTTCAAGAACAGCAGCAACCCCGGCAAGGCGGCCGAGGAGCTGTTCGCGCACGAGCTCGGGCACACCTTGGGGCTCGGCCACTCGTGCGGCGACTCCATCACTCCGCTCTGCTCGTCGAACACGGCGTTCAACCAGGCCCTGATGCGTGCCTTCGTCCACGACGACGGGCGCGGCGCCCGGTTGGAGGAGGACGACAAGAACGGCATCCGCTTCCTCTATCAGCCGGCGTCCCTGCCCCCCGCCGCCCCCTCGAACCTGACCGCGACCGCGCTCTCGCCCACCGAGGTCCGGCTCACCTGGACCGACAACGCGATCAACGAGAGCGAGTTCCTGGTGGAGAAGAAGATGCTCGGCGGCTCCTTCGTCCGCGCCGTGGGGACCGTCGGCCCCAACAGCGCCTCGGTCGACGTGAGCGGCCTCACTCCGGCCACCGGCTACGTCTTCCGCGTGCGGGCGTCCGGCGCCACCGGCTTCTCCAGCTACTCCAACGAGGCGTCCGCCACCACCCGCGCGACGCCCGGTCCGTGCGTGGCCGATTCCCGCACCCTCTGCCTGAGCGGCGGCCGCTTCCGCGTCCAGGTCGACTGGCGGCTCAGCGAAACCAATCTCGGCCCCGGCACGGTGGTGCCCGTCGGCACGCAGGACTCCGGCCTCTTCTGGTTCTTCAACGCCGACAACTGGGAGATGCTGATCAAGGTGCTCAACGGCTGCGGCACCAACGGCCACTACTGGGTCTACTTCGCCGCCACGACCGACGTCCAGTACACGCTGACCGTGACCGACACCCAGACCGGTGTGGCCAAGGTCTACTTCAACCCGCCGGGCCACCCCTCCGACGCGAAGACCGACTCCAGCGCCTTCGCGAGCTGCCCGTAAGCCCGCTCACCCCGGCGGCGGCGCTTCGCCGCTGTCGGGGCCATCGGGGCCGCCATCGTGGGTGCGGGTCCGCTCGCCGGCCACGTCGTCGGCCGTGAACACCAGCGGCCGGCGGGTGCGCGTGGCCTCTTCGCTGCCGATCCACATCACCTCCACCTGGTTCCGCCTGCGGATCAGCTCCCGGTCCGGCACCACGGCGAGGAGCCGGTCCGCGGCCTGCGGCGAGATCCGGCTGCTCTTGAGCACCTCGCCGTTGAGCACGATCACCGGGAAGCTGGTGCGGGGCGTCAGGTCCAGAGGTTGCGCGGTCTGCACCTCGATCACCAGGGGATCCTGGTGGCGGGCGAGCGTTCCGGCGAGCAGCTCGCGGGCCTGCTCCCGCGGCTTGGTTACGGTGACCGCCCGTAGCTCCACCGGCCGGTCGAGGCGGGCGAGCCCCTGGGTGGGCCGGGCCGCGCGCGCCGCGGGCG
>JBKKAU010000706.1:0-4379 GCA_046714475.1 Thermoanaerobaculia bacterium | reverse complement strand
AGGCGCTCGTGCTCGGCGCCCTCGCCGGCGTCGCCGGCGCGCTCCTCGCCGCGGGCGGCTTCCGGCTGCTGGCCGGCGCGCTGCCGCTCGGGGCCTGGACGGAGAACGCGGTGCTCGACTGGACGCTCTTCGGCGCCGCCATCGCGCTCGCCCTCTTCGCGGCGCTCGGCATCGCGCTGATCCCGGCCATATCGCTCTGGCGCGGCGACCTGCGCGACGCCCTGACGCGCGTCCGTACGGCGACGGCGGGGGGCCGCGGCGGCCGCGTCGAGAGCGGGCTCGTGGTCGCGGAGGTCGCGCTCGCGGTGCTCCTGGCCGCCGGCGCCGCGCTGCTCATCCGCAGCGTCGGGAACCTGTACGCCATCGATCCGGGGGTGGATACCCCGGGCGTCGCGGTGCTCGACGTCGCTTCCGGCGCGGCGATGCCGAGGGAGGAGCGCCAGCAGACGCTGCGCACTCTGCTGGGCGAGCTCCAGCAGCTCCCCGGCATCCGCTCGGCGGCGCTCACCAGCAAGCTGCCGCTGCGCGGCTCCGGCGACAGCTGGGGGATCACCGTCGAGGGGCGGCCGGACCTCCCCGACTCCACGACCTTTTTCCGCGTCGTCTCCCGCGACTACTTCCCGACGCTCGGCATCGCGGTCCGCCGGGGGCGCGGCTTCACCGCGGCCGACCGGCCGGACGGCGAGCCCGTGATCGTGATCAACGAGGCGCTGGCGAAGAAATACTTCCCCGACGTAGACCCGATCGGCAGGCGCCTCCAGGAGTTCGACGTGTGGGCGCGCATCGTGGGGGTGGTGGAGAACGTGGCCGAGGCGGACCTCACCGATGCGCAGGAACCGGCGCGGTATATGCTCGACGAGCAGATCCCGTACTCGCCGGAGCTGCAGACCGCGGTACTGCGCGCCGAGCGGCCGGCGGATGCGGCGGCGGCGCTCTCGGCGGCGCGCCGGACGGTACAGCGGGTCGCGCCGGGCGTGGCGGTGCAGGAGGCGACGACGATGGAGCAGGTCTTCGCCCAGTCGGTCGGGCCGGCGCGGCAGATCATGACGCTGCTGACGCTCCTGACCGCGCTCGCCCTGGTGCTCGGCGCGATCGGGGTGTACGGCGTGATCGCGCACCACGTGAGCCGCCGCAAGCGCGACTACGGCATCCGCGTGGCGCTGGGGCTGCCGCCGGCGCGCGTGATGCAGCAGGTGGTGGGCCGCGGCGCCGCGCTCGTGGGCCTCGGCGCCGTCCTCGGCGTCGGCGCCGCGCTCGTGCTCGCGCGGTTGCTGGCTTCGCTGCTGTACGGCGTCGGCGCGGCGGATCCCCTGGCGCTCCTGGCCGCGACCACGGCGCTGATGGCCGTGGGCGTGCTCGCCGCCTTCGTGCCCGCCTATCGCGCCAGCCGCGTGGACCCGGCGAGGGTCCTTTACGAGCCGTGAGGAACCCGGGAGGACGGCCATGACCGACAGTACCCCGCTCGGCACGTTCGAGGAGCAGGTGATGCTCGCGGTGCTGCGCACCGGCGACGAGGCCTATGGGATGAACGTGCGCCGCGAGCTGGAGCGCGTCGCCGGCCGCGACGTCGCGATCGGCGCCGTGTACGCGACGCTCGACCGGCTGGAGGCGAAGGGGCTCGTCGCCTCCAGCCGCTCGGGCGCCGGCGCCGCGTCGCGGCGTCTCTTCGCCGTGACGGCGCTCGGCGCGCGGGGGCTGGCGGAATCGCGGACGATGCGCGAGCGGCTGTGGGAGGGGGTGGACCTGCGTCCGTTGCTGTCCCTGCCGGGGGGATGAGCCGGGGGGGCGGGTCAGCGGCGCCGCCCGGACGCCGGCATGCCCAAAAGATCTCTTTGATCATTAGGGGTTGCGCGTCCTGCATTCAAGCCTTACTATAAGATCAGTTCCGATCGTGCAGAAGCAGCAAACCGTTTTTAGAGTTGAGGAGGTCAGCACCTATGTTGAAAAAGGGACTCGCCCACGCCACGCTGTGCGCGCTCGCCTTGGCCACTCCGGCCGCCGCTGAAAGAATCTATGTACCGGTCCTGGGACCGACCGCCGGAGACGGCAGTGCCCTCACCACCAAGGTGTGGATCGCCAACACGGATGGAGTAGGACGGAAGGTCGCGGCGCGCTTCCTCGAAGCCGCGTCGGTGGGCGACGAGCAGGTCGTCACGCCGGGCGCCACCGGCCAGATCCTCCGCAACGTCGAGAAGGCGGGCCTGATCGCGATCGACGCGGGCGCGGAAGACGCGGAGCCGGCCGTCGACGTCACCGCCTGGACGGTGGGCGAGAAGGGGCACGCCGCCGAGGTGCCGGTCTTCACGAACCAGGAGGTCTATGCCGCGGGCGTCGACGTGCCGCTCATCGACCTGCCGCGTCCCGGGTCCATGGCCTCGCTGCTCGTCGGCGCCGCCAACGTGTCCGACAAGGCCGCCGCTTGCGTCGCCACTCTCTACTCCCGCGACGGCAGCCGCCTGGCCGAGGTCCCGTTCGAGGTGGAGCCGATGTCGCTGACCCGCCAGGATGCGCTGGCCCAGACCGGCAAGCGCCGCGTCGCCGCGGTCCGCGTCACCTGCGACCAGAGCTTCTACCCGCTCGCCGTCGCGACGGAGCGGGGCAGCCGGCAGGTTGTCTACGCCAAGGCCACCGGCCCCAACGGCGCCTGCAACTACACGGTGGCCCTGGAACAGCAGCCCAACGGCCACTACACCGCGTCGAGCCCGCTGGCCGTCTTCCACGACGCCACCCGCAACAACCCCAAGGGCATCATCTGCATCCGCGCTCCGAAGGAGCTGCGCATCGCCCAGGCCAGGTTCGAGTGGGAAGTCACCGCCGGCCCCTGGGCGCAGCGGGACCGCTCCGGCGTGCACAGCCTGGGCTACTTCTTCCTCGAGCGCTACCGCAGCGGCGTCGTGGGTAACGTCAACGCCCTCGGCCCCAACAAGAACCTGCTCAAGGTCATGCAGAACGTCGGTATGCCGCGCGGCAGCAACACCACCGGCAAGGGCGGCTACGCGCTGCAGCAGGACCAGACCTACCGCTTCGTCTACACCTTCGACGCCGTCAACAAGCGGGCGACGCTCCAGACGTTCTCCGGCAACGTCGTGGTCAACACGCTCAACGCGGAGGCCAAGCCGGGCGGACAGACGCTCGTGTTGAAGCCATACGTCACGACCCCGGGGACCCAGGGCGGGCTCGCCCTGGTCGCGGAGTTCGGCAACTTCAACAACCAGCATCATCCCGAGATGCCGACCTGGTTCTGGAAGTACGCCAACTTCAAGGTCGACATGACCCCGAAGTAGACCGCGCCGGCAACGGCTCTGGGCACGAAGGCCGCGGCGTCCGCCGCGGCCTTTTCTCATTTCCCTCACCGCTCCCGGGTGTGGATCGTCCGATTTTCGTAGTATTAGTCTCGGACCCGAAAGGAGGTCGCCATGACCACAGCCGCATCGCAAGCCGTGAGTGAAGCCGAGGTCTTCCGCCACCAGGCCCACGTGACCCACGAGGTCGTCCGGCTCAACGTCGACGGCGTGACCCATGAGGAGAGCCTGATCCAGCCCGCTCCGGGAGGGAACTGCCTGAATTGGGTCGTGGGCCATCTCGTCTGCATCTACGACCAGACGCTCCCGATGCTGGGGCAGGAGCCGGTGATGGAGAAGGGCGCCTTGAAGCGGTACGACCGGGGCGCGCCTCCCCTCCGGGAGCCCACCGAGGCCTTACAACTCGGGGAGCTCATGACCGCCTGGAAAGAAGCCACCCGGCGCATCGATGCCGGGCTCGCGGGCCTCACCCCGGAGGTCCTGGACCGGCCGGCTCCGCACAGCCCCGGCGGCGACGCGAAAGAGACCGTCCGCTCGCTCCTGAGCGTGACCCTCTTCCACCAGGCCTACCACGCCGGCCAGACCGGCATCCTGCGAAGGATCGCCGGCAAGGAGGGGGCGATCCGCTGAGCTAGCCGCGCCGCCGGGCTGCCAGCTTGCGGAGGACGTAGGGCAGGGCCACCAACCCCAGGAGGATGGCGAACCAGAGGGTGGCGGCGCGGATGATCAGGGTGGCCGAGGCGGCCGTGGCGGTGTCGAGGCCCTGAGCGTCCAGGAGGGCGGTGAGGGAGCCTTCGGCGGCGAGGAGGCCACCCGGGAGCATCGAGAGGGATCCCAGGCAGGTCGAGACCGTGTAGTTGAAGATTGCGGCAAGAAGCTCCGCCTGCGGCGCGTACTCGCGGACCACCAGGAAGAAACCCACCCCCTCAGCACCCCAGGCCACCACGGCGAGTCCCAGCGCCATGGCCAGCAGCCCCGGAGAGAGCAACTCCCTCAGAGTTCCATAGAGCTCCGCCAGGACGGGCACCCGCGGACCCACGACGGGCAGCCGTGTCAGCAGGCGGAAGAGAAGGTCCG
>JBKKAU010000705.1:0-2777 GCA_046714475.1 Thermoanaerobaculia bacterium | reverse complement strand
CCCCACTCCATCCAGAGCCTGGCCAGCGCGTACTCGAAGGCGAACAGGAGGGGCTCCGCCACCTGCGGGCCCACCGCCGCCTCCCCGCCCGCGGCGAGCAGGGCTCCGAGGTCGATCCCGGCGCGGGAGCGCAGCGGCTCGGCGCAGCGGTCGAGCTCCTCGCGGAAGCCCGGCTCGTCCCGGTACAGCTCGGCGGCCTGGGACCACCAGCCGGCGGGGGCCTCGGCGGGGAAGAGGAAGGCCGCGGCGCGCTCGGCCGTGGGCGCCATGCCGGTGAGCAACCGGTCCGGATCACCGCCGCGCAGCACCGCCAGGGCGTCCTCGCGGTCGTCGCGGCAGAGGGCCACGCGGCGCACCGGGAAGGGGCGTCGGCCCACCTGCAGCGTGAAGGCTGCGTCGGCCAGATGGAGGCCGGGGCGCGCCGCGAGGTGCTCTTCCAGGCGTACTGTCACGGCGTGAAGCGCCGAGCTGGTGCGGGCCGACAGCGGCACGAGCTGCCAGGGTCGGGACGGCGCCGACGGCTCGGGCGCCGGCGCCTCTTCGAGGATGAGGTGCGCGTTCGTCCCGCCGACCGCGTAGCTGTGGACCGCGGCGCGCCGCGGCTCCTCGCCGCGCGGCCAGGGCCGCAGCTCGGTGTTGACGAAGAACGGGCTGTTCTCGAAATCGATGTTGGGGTTGGGGCTCTCGTAGTGGAGGCTCGGCAGGATGACCTCGTGCTCGAGCGACAGCACCGTCTTGGCGAGAGCCGCGGCGCCGCTCGCCACGTCGAGGTGGCCGATGTTCGACTTCACCGAGCCGATGGGGCAGAAGCCCCGCTGGTCCGTGCTCAGGCGAAAGGCCTGGGTCAGGGCGGCGATCTCGATCGGGTCGCCGAGCTCGGTCGCCGTGCCGCTCGCCTCCAGATAGCCGATCGACTCGGGGTGGACCCCGGCGACGGCCAGGGCCTCGGCGGCGGCGCGCGCCTGGCCGTCGACGCCGGGAGCGCTGAAGCCGACCTTGAGGTTGCCGTCGTTGTTGACCGCCGAGCCCTTGATCACCGCCGAGACGTGGTCGCCGTCGCGCACGGCGTCGGAGAGGCGCTTGAGCAGCACGATGCCGGCGCCGTTGCCGTGGACGTTGCCCTGGGCCCGGGCGTCGAACGAGCGGCAATGGCCGTCCGGCGATGGGAAGCCCCCCTCCTGGTAGAGGTAGCCCATGCGCTGCGGCACGCGGATCTGGACGCCACCGGCCAGCGACATGTCGCACTCGTGGCGCAGCAGGCTCTGGCAGGCCAGGTGGACCGACACCAACGAGGACGAGCAGGCGGTCTGGACCGACAGGCTCGGCCCGCGCAGGTTCAGCAGGTAGGCGATGCGCGTGCAGAGGAAGTCCACCTGGTTGCCGGCGAGCAGGCCGACGCGGACCAGGAAGTTCGACATCACCTCGAGCGGGTCGTGGTTGTACAGGTTGCTGAACAGATAGCTGCTGATGTTGACGCCGCCGAAGATGCCGATCGTCCCCGGGTAGCGCTCGGGCACGTAGCCCGCCCGCTCCAGGGCCTCCCAGGCGCACTCCAGGAAGATCCGCTGCTGCGGGTCGATGCCTTCGACCTCCGCCGGGCTGTAGCCGAAGAAGGGGGCGTCGAACAGGTCGACGCCTTCGAGGCTCCCCTCCGCGCGCACGTAGTCGGGGTGGTCCGCCTGCCCGGGGGAGACGCCGGTGGCGAGCACCTCGTCGCGCGAGAAGAACTGCACCGACTCGACCCCCTGCACCAGGTTCTCCAGGAACCGCTCCGGCGTGTCGGCGCCCGGGACGCGCAGGGCCATGCCGATCACCGCGATGTCGGTCTCGCCGCCGCCGCTCGCCGAAGCCCGCCGCGCCGCCGCCCGTTCCAGGCTCTGCTGGACGGCGGAAGGGCCGGCCTTGTCGCGGCCCAGGAACTCGGCGAGGGCGGCCACGGTCGGATACTTGAAGAGGTCGACCAGCGTCAGGTCCGGAGCGACCGGCCGCAGCTCGTTGTGCACCTGGGCGAGCAGCAGCGAGTTGCCGCCGATCTCGAAGAAGCTGTCGTGGATGCCGATCTCGCCGGTGCCCAGGATCCTGCCCCAGACCTCGGCGACCCGGCGCTGCAGCTCGTTCTGAGGGGCCATCGCCTCCGGCCGCGTTTCGCCCCGCTCCTCGGGGACGGGCAGGGCCCGGCGGTCGACCTTGCCGTTCCCGGTCATCGGCAGCGCCGCGAGGAAGGCGAAGGCCGACGGCACCATGTACTCCGGGAGCTTCTGCCGCAGATGCGTGCGCAACTCGGCCGCCTCGGGCGGCGCCTCCGGCCGCTCGGCCACGACGTAGGCCACCAGCCGCTGCTGGCGCGGCGTGTCCTCGCGCAGCAGGCCGACGCCTTCGCGCACCTCCGGATGCTGGTCGCGCGCCGCCTCGATCTCGCCCAGCTCGATGCGCAGGCCGCGGAGCTTGACCTGGAAGTCCAGGCGCCCCAGGAACTCGAGGTCGCCGTCCGGGAGGTGGCGGGCGAGGTCGCCGGTGCGGTAGAGGCGCGCGCCCGGCTCACCGGAGAACGGGTCGGGGACGAACCTCTCCGCCGTCAGGACGGCCCGCCGGTGATAGCCGCGGCCGAGCCCGGCGCCGCCGATGTAGACCTCCCCCGGCACGCCGACGGGGACCGGTTGGAGGTGGCGGTCGAGGAGATAGAGGGCGGTGTTGTCCACCGGCCGGCCGATCGTGGGGAGGCGTTCCGCCTTCGCGTCCGGGGGGGGGACCCCCCCACCCCCCCGGGGGGGGGGAAA
>JBKKAU010000704.1:0-4339 GCA_046714475.1 Thermoanaerobaculia bacterium | reverse complement strand
GCTCGATGCTGGAGGAGAGAAAGAGGCCGTACGAGAGCACCTTCTACAGTGGCTGAAAATCCATGAGCTACTTCCCGACGCTTCATTCGTCTTCAAGGGTTGGCTCGATGCCGGAGGAGAGAAAGAGGCCGTACGAGAGCACCTTCTGCAGTGGCTGAAAGACCATGAGTTGCTGCCCGAGGCTCAATTCGTCTTCAAGGGCTGGCTCGATGCCGGAGGAGAAGGGGAAAGTGTTAGCGAAGCGCTAACCCATTGGCTTGCGGTCCATGCCAGCCTGGAATCCGCTGACTTTGTCATGAAGGCATGGTTGGAGGCGGGAGGCAACTTTGACTTGGTTCGCGAGCCTGCGATCCGCTGGCTGCATGCTCATCATACTGAGGCCAGGGCCGTGTTCATTACCAAGTACTTGGCCCGCCAGCGAGAACTGCCGACAGATACCGTCCGGCACATCCTCGCTTGGTGCAGGGACTTTGCGGCGGAGGAGGATGCGCTCTGGCGTCTGACTTCGCTCCGGCACAAGCTCCTGCTGCCCGAGCTTCACCCCGAGGTGGTCTCCGCGAGCCAAGCGGTACTTTATATAACGCTCGCCCAGCAATCCCCTTCACCGACACGTTGCGCCCTGACATCTGTGCTCTTCTCCAATCTCTCGGAGAGCGCCCAGCTCCGCGCCAGTACTCAGCCGCTTTTTCTGGCGTGGCTCCGGCATCCTGCTTCCCATCTCACGTCTTTGAAAAGCGACGGCAGCAATTCGCGACTGCAGATCGCGGCCGGAAATCCGTCGTTACTGCTGTATCTGGACGATCTCATCCGCAGCGGCGATCTCAATGTAGATCGAGACCGCTCCGTGATCGAGCGGTTCTTTCGCTGGATCGGCGGGTGGGCGCCAGAAAGCCAAGTGCGAGCCCGTGAGCTCCTGCTCCTCTGGGCAGGACCCGAGGAGGAGATCCTTCCGGATCCTTCGGCTGCCAACCAGGATCAACCTACAGAATAAAGGTGGGCACCGGCGTCGCAAGGCGTGGAGGTAGATCTACGGTGGGGATCACCGCGGAGAATCCCTTCTCGGCCTCCGGTACCTGATCTTTAAGGAGTTTCCCCAGCCCCGCCCGGCCGTTTGGCGATGTAGAGCGCGGCGGCGGTAACCAAGGTGCCAGCGGCGAGGGCTGCGACGTACATGCCCAGCGGACGGACCACGTACAGGATCAGTAGGACGAAGACCCCGCCGTGCGGCACCATAAGCTCCATGCCCGAGGCCAGGGAGATCACGCGGGATGACGATGCCCTGGCCCAGATAGGTGTTGGCCACCCATTCCCGCGCCAGCATGCTCTCGGCATAGCCGGAATCGATAAAGCCGGAGCGGACGAGCAGGTCGGCGACCTGGCGGATCTCCTGCTCCTTCGATCCGGCCGCGGCGCCCACCAGGACGTTCTCGGCTTCGAGTCGCAGCATGCGGACCCCCGCCGCAAGATCGTGCCCGCGGGGCCTGCCGCTCTATCTTCTAATCGGCTAATCGGTCATGCACACACAGAAGGGGACGGGACCCCTGCAGTAGCCGCACGGACAGACGAGGCCGCACGGGCCGCACTCCCAGGAGCAGTAGGTGGTGGCTTCGGCCTTCGGGGCCGGGGCAAGAGTCGCGACGGCAGCCGCCGCCAAAGTCAGGGCCAGGAACAATTTCCGCATGGCTTCCTCCAGTTCGAGCACGGTTCATCCGTTCTCACTGATTAAGGGTGCGCCGCGCGGAGTCTTCCGGGCCATCGCTTTCCCCGCTCCTCCATGCTGGTCTTGCAGGATGTCTTCTGCTAGCGTCCGAGACGTAGGATGCTGAAAAACCGATGATGCGAGGAGGCCGCGTATGGCGCTCAAGCCCGTCGTCTTCGTTCCCGGGTTCCCGGCCAGCGAGCTGAAGCACAAGAACAGGACCATCTTCCCGCCGGCGATCAAGGATCTCACCGACCAAGAGAAGAAAAAGAATCTGATCCGCCTTCTGAGCGGACCGGACGATCCGCCAGGTAGCGTCGTGGCAGGCGAGCCCATTCGCGGCGTCCTGGGGGTAGCCAAACAGGCCCAGTCTCTCTATGACGTTCTGCGGGACTACGGCTACACCACGCAAGATGACAGCCTCCTCGCCCCCATCGGTTGGGACTGGCGGAAGGCCGTCGATGACGCCACGGTCCAGCGCGACCTCGCGGGAGCCATCGAGCGCCTGGCGAAAGACCACGGCCGCAAAGTGGTCGTGATCATCCACTCCACCGGCGGTCTCGTCCTGCGCGCGCTCCTCGAAGCGAAGCCGCAGCTCGCCTCCAGGATCGAGCAGATCCTCGCCTTCGGCATCCCCTGGGCGGGCACCCTCAAAGCGGTCCGCTTCCTCGGCAAGGGGGAGGCCTTCGGCCTGATCTTCTTTGGCAAGAAGCTGATCGGCCTCAACGCCTCCGAGGTGCGGGAGGTCATGACCCACTGCCAGGCAGGCTATGACCTTTTCCCTCCAGACCCGCGGAAGACCGATCTTCAAGGTCAGGACGGCAAGAACCTCAACCTCTTCGTCAACGCGAGCCAAAAACAGGTCGGCCCTCTGGTCGAGACGTCCTGGATCCCGGCGGGTTCTGGCAAGGATTTCATGCGCGAGATGGCCGCGAAAGCGGACCAGCGTCTGGGCAAGCGGACGAGCACCATCGAGCTGCCGGGCGGCGTTCCCACGCCTCCGATCACCAACGTCGTGGGCTGGGGAGCCGCCACGGAGACCCGTTGCGTCCTGACCGCCAATGGCGCACTGGACTTCCAGCCCGCCACCAAGGACGGGGACGGCACCGTGGCGATGGTCTCCGCGGCTTGGCTGCGCGGTCCCGGCGTGCGCACCTTCTTCCTGCCCATCGGGCTCTTCGCCAATTTCATCGTCCCCGAGCGTCACCCAAGGATCTGGGACCCGCCGCCCGTGCGCGAGATCTTCAACCAGGTCCTGAAAGATACCGAGCCGATGCCGTTCGTCTGCGGAGCCATCGATGGGGACGAGGCGGTCGACCGCTCCGTCCCCTTCACGGTCCGGCTGGTCGCCCATGACGTCGACGGCAAAGCCCTGCCCAACGTCAAGGTCACGTTCCCGACCTTTCCCGGCAGACCCTCCTTGTCCTTTGGCAAGGACGCGGTCCGCGCAGAGAAGGTGATGAGGCGGGACGGCCTCAGGCCCAATGTCGGCTCGAACCTCTTCCGCTTCCGCGCCGACCTCTCCTGGGGCAACGGTGGGCCGGGGGAACGCAGGGAGGTGCCGCTCCTCGTGCACGTGTGAGCGGGGAGCATTACCCCGTCTTCCTGTACAACGTCTCCTGGAACGGCGAACGCTTCTCTCTCATCCGGTCTGGTCCTTTCCAGGAAAGAACGGCTCGACGTCCCGATCCGTCGCTTTGCCACCATGTCGCTCCGTAATCTGGTGGCGTTGTGCCGTAACGAACCCGCCCTTTCAGCGCCTGAAGGGGTGTTGTAGCGTGGCCGCGCAGAGAGGAGCCAGAACGCGATGGCGGTGAAGGGGATTGGGACGAGCGACTTCGATCTCGGACGGCTTCTTGACGTCCTCCACTCACGGCCGGCGCGCGAATTCCGGGTGCCGGTGCGGCGTCCGGACGACCTGCTCGTCTTCGACCTCCTGGTCGAGAACCTCGCGCTGAAGACCGGCGGCTCGCCGCGGCTCGAGAAGCGGAACCCGGCTGCCGCGGCGTACCTGATCGTCGAGCTGCCGCCGCAGAGCTTCGCCGAGGAGGCGTTCACGGAAGCGTCGAACGCCTCCGAAGGGGAGAAGCCTCCGAAGGAGGTCTCGCAGGACCCCAAGTATCCCAAGAAGAACGTCGTGACGGCGACTCAGCCTGTGCCTCAGCTGCCGTCGTCGCGGGTGCGCATGGCCGGCCGCAGCCGGCTCGCGTTCCGCATGCCGCCGGGCACGGCAAGCCTGCCGTACACGCTCGCCGCCGTGTTGGAGGCGATGCGTACCTGGCCGCTGAGCCTCGACTTCAACGCGCTCCCGGACGTCGAGCCTCTGCCCAACGGTGTCAGGCTCGGCTCCTGGCTTTCCCGGGTGTCCGGCTCCGCCGGGTTCCAGGCTACCCGCGCCAGCCTCTCGGCGGCGCTGGAGACTTTGGGTGCCCAGGGGATCGACCGCGCCATCGCCGCCGCCGGGCAGCGGATCGCCGAGCGCGCCGCCGGCGGGCTCGCGGGCAGCGCATCCCGAGGCCGGTTCGTGGATGGGGCGGTGGCGCGACCGCAGTGTGCTCGAGGCGGTGCAGCGGCTGCGCCCCATTGCGGACAGCGCCGGGGTCACCATGGCCCAGCTGGCCCTGGCGTGGGTGCTGAGGG
>JBKKAU010000703.1:0-3903 GCA_046714475.1 Thermoanaerobaculia bacterium | reverse complement strand
TGCAGCGGGGGCCCGCCGGCGCGCTGCAGCGCCCGGCGGACCATCCCCGTCCCGCGGTGATGAGCTTCCGGGGTGCCCGGTGCCCGGTCCACCTGCGCGGCGACGCGCTGGCCGCGCTGCAGGCGCTGTCGCGCCGCGAGGGGGTGACGCTGTTCATGACGCTCGCGGCGGCGTTCCAGGCGCTGCTGTCGCGGTATACCGGCCAGCTCGACGTCAACCTCGGGACGCCGATCGCCGGCCGGGGGTATCTGCTGCTCGAGGACCTGATCGGGTTTTTCATCAACACGCTGGTGCTGCGCACCGACCTGTCGGGCGAGCCGGGGTTCACGGCGTTGCTGGCGCGGGTGCGCAGAGTGGCGCTGGAGGCGTACGCCCACCAGGACGTACCTTTCGAACGGCTGGTCGAGGAGCTGCAGCCGCAGCGCGACATGAGCCGCACGCCGCTGTTCCAGGCGGTGCTGGCGCTGCAGAACGTGCCGGCGCAGGCGATCGAGCTGCCCGGTCTGCGCTTCGCGCCCTTCGACATGGAGGTCCAGACCTCCAAGTTCGACCTGACCTTCGAGCTGGCGGAGGGGAGCTCCGGACTGGCGGGCGCGCTGGAGTACAGCACGGACCTGTTCGAAGCCGCGACGGCGCGGCGGCTGGCGCGCCATTTCGAGGTCCTGCTGGAGTCGATCGCGGACCGGCCTGGCAGCGCGGTCTCCGACCTGCCGCTGCTGGACGCGGCCGAGCGGCACCAGCTCCTGGAGTGGAACGCGACCGAGAGGGAGTACGGCCGCGATCTGTCGCTGCCCGGCCTGTTCCAGTCCCAGGCCGGGCAGCGGCCGGACGCGACCGCGGTCATTGCAAGAGAAGGTGCGGGCGAGCACCACCTGAGCTACCGCGGGGTCCAGGAGAGGGCGGGACGGCTGGCGGGGCGGTTGCGCGCGGCCGGCATCGGCCGGGGAGAGCTCGTGGCGGTGCTGCTGGACCGCACGGTCGAGATGGTGCCTGCGCTGCTGGGCATCGTCCAGAGCGGCGCGGCCTACCTGCCGCTCGACCTGCGCTTCCCCGAGGCGCGGATCGCCTGGATCCTGGAGGCCATGGCGGTGCGGGCGGCCGTCACCGAGACGCGGCACCTGCCCCTGCTGCCCGCTCTCCAGCACCCGATCTGCCTCGACCAGCCCGGGGAGCTGCTGGGATATGAGGAGGAGGCCGGCTTCGCCACCGCGGACGACCTGGCCTACGCGATCTTCACCTCGGGCTCGACCGGCACGCCCAAGGGCGTGCTGGTGCGGCACCGCCCGGTGGTCAACCTGATCGACTGGGTCAACCGGGTTTTTGACGTGGGCCCCGAGGACCGGGTGCTGTTCGTCACCTCGCCGACATTCGACCTCTCGGTCTACGACGTCTTCGGCCTGCTGGCGGCGGGTGGCAGCATCCGGGTGGCCTCGGAAGAGGAGCTGCGGGACCCTCGGGCGCTGGCGCGGGTGCTGGCGGCCGAGCTGGTCACCTACTGGGACTCGGCGCCCGCGGCCCTGCAGCAGTTGGTGCCGTTCCTGGAGCGGAGCGAGGCCTTGCGGCTGGTCTTCCTGAGCGGCGACTGGGTGCCGCTGACGTTGCCGGACGCGGTACGGGCGAGCCTCCCGCGGGCGCGGGTGATCGCCTTGGGCGGCGCCACCGAGGCGACGGTCTGGTCGAACTTCTTCCCGGTCGGCGCGGTCGATCCGGAGTGGCGGAGCGTCCCCTATGGCCGGCCGATCCAGAATGCCCGCTACTACGTGCTGGACGGCTCCATCTCTCCCTGCCCTCTAGGAGTCGCGGGCGACCTCTATATCGGAGGGGAGTGTCTGTCGTCCGGATATGCGCGGGAGCCGGGGCTGACGGCGAACCAGTACCTGCCGGACCCGTGGGGTCGGGAGGCGGGGGCGGTGATGTACAGAACGGGAGATCGCGCACGCTTCCTGGCGGACGGCAACATCGAGTTCCTGGGCCGTCTGGACGCGCAGGTCAAGGTGCGCGGCTTCCGTGTCGAGCTCGGGGAGATCGAGTCGGTGCTGTCGCGCCATCCCGGGGTACGGGAGGCGCTGGTGCTGGCGCGGGAGGACCGTCCGGGGGACAGGCGCCTGGTGGCCTACGTGGTGGGCGCGCCCGCGGCCGAGGAGCTGCGGGGCCTGGTGCGCGAGCACCTGCCGGAGTACATGGAGCCGTCGGCGTTCGTGTTCCTCGATGCCCTGCCGGTGACGGCCAACGGCAAGGTGGACCGCAAGGCCCTGCCGGCGCCGGAGCAGGCGCAGACGGCCGAAGCCTGCGAGGCGCCGCGCGGCCCCATCGAGGAGCTGCTAGCCCGGATCTTCGCCGAGGTGCTCCAGACCGCGCCCATCGGCCGGGCGGACTCGTTCTTCGAGCTGGGCGGGCACTCGCTGCTGGCGACGCGGGTCGTCTCCAGGGTGCAGGGCGCGCTCGGGGTCGAGCTGCCCCTGCGCGACCTGTTCGAGCGGCCGACGGTGGCGCAGCTCGGCGAACGGATCGCGGCCCTGCGGCTCGGGATGGAGCCCACGCCGGGGCTGACGGCGATACCGCGCACCGACCGGGGCCGGCCGCTGGCGCTGTCCTTCGCGCAGGAGCGGCTCTGGTTCCTCGACCAGCTCGAGCCGGGGAGCGCCCGCTACAACATACCCGCCGTGGTACGGCTCGAAGGCCCGCTGTCGCCGCCGGCGCTCGCCGCCTCTCTGGACGAGATCGCGCGCCGGCACGAGGCATTGCGGACGACGTTCTCGGCCGAGGACGGGCGGCCCTTCCAGCGGATCGCGCCACCGTCGCCGCAGGCCCTGCCGCTGGTCGACCTCTCCGCCCTGCCGGAGGCCGCGCGGCTGGCCGAGGCCCTGCGCCGGGCGGCGGAGGACGGCGCGCGGCCGTTCGACCTCGCCGCGGGCCCGCTGGTACGGGCGGCGCTCGTCCGGCTGGACCCGGCGGACCACGTGGTGCTGGTCAACGTCCACCACAGCGTCTCCGACGCTTGGTCGGTAGGCCTCCTGATCCAGGAGCTATCGGCCCTCTACGAGGCGGCGGCGGAGGGGTGGCCTTCGCCGTTGCCGGAGCTCGCGATCCAGTACGCCGATTTCGCGGCATGGCAGCGGGCGTGGCTGGAGTCGGGAGTGCTGGCGGCGCAGCTGGCCTGGTGGCGCGAGCAACTGGCCGGGATGCCGCCGGTGCTGGAGCTGCCGGCGGACCGGCCGCGGCCTGCGGTGCCGGGCCCGCGGGGCGGCAGCGTGGAGGTGCGGTTGCCGGAGCGGCTCACGGCGGACCTCAACGCCCTCGCGAGGCGGACCGGCGGCACGCTGTTCATGACGCTCCTGGGCCTGTTCCAGGTCCTGCTCGGAAGGCACGCCGGCCGGCGCGAGCTGGTGGTGGGGTCGCCGTTCGCCGGGCGCACACGGCCGGAGGTGGAGCCGCTGATCGGGTTCTTCGTCAACACCCTGGTGCTGCGGGCCGACCTGGCGGACGACCCGAGCGTCGAACGGCTCCTCGGCCGGGTGCGCGAGACGGCGCTCGGCGCCTACATCCACCAGGATGTCCCTTTCGAGAAGCTGGTCGAGGACCTGGCGCCGGAGCGCGACCTCGGGCACACGCCGTTGTTCCAGGTGATGTTCGCGCTGCAGAACGCTCCCGCGATGAGCCTGGAGATGGCGGGGCTGAAGCTGCGCAACCTGCCGCTGCCGGCCCCGCCGGCGAAGTTCGACCTCATTCTGGTCCTGTCGGAAGTCGGTGACGGGATCGGCGGATCGTTCGACTACGCCATGGACCTGTTCGACGCGCCGACGGTGGCGAGGCTGGGCGAGCGGTGGGTGGCGCTGCTGGACGCGGCGGTCGCCGCGCCGGAGACGCCGGTCGGCGACCTGCCGCTGCTGGCCGGGCCGGAGC
>JBKKAU010000702.1:0-3198 GCA_046714475.1 Thermoanaerobaculia bacterium | reverse complement strand
AAAAAGTCTCGGTTTCTGGACTTCACGACTGGTGAGGTCCAGCGGCAAGGCGAAAATACTGCCCAAGTACCCGCAAGCTTGGCGTTCTCGCCCCCTTTGACAAGGCTTTCTTTGCAACTAGCGGGTTTAATCTGCCGCCCTTCGGGGCTCTTTGAAGACAGAGCTCCTTCCCGTCCGCTCTTCTCCGCCCGCGGCATTGCCTCCTCCACTCCTCCCGGTGCTACAATTTCCGTAAACACAAGTCCGGATTCTCCGGATGACGTGTCCCGGCGGGAGAGCCCCGGCTCATGCTGGACCAACTCACGTCACGCAAGACGTTGTGGGAGGCCTTCCGGCGCGTGCGGGAGAACGGCGGCTGCCGGGGCGCGGACGGCGTCACGGTCTCGCGCTTCGCCGCCAACCTTCAACGCGAGCTCGACAGCCTGCAGGACCGCCTCCTCCACCGTGGCTATCACCCCTTCCCGCTCCTCCGCATCGAGATCCCGAAGCCGGTCTCCGGCGTCCGCCACCTCTCGATCCCCACCGTCCGCGACCGCGTCGTCCAGACGGCCGTCTACCAGATCACCCGCGAGGTCTTCGAAGCGGAATTCGAGGAGTGCAGCCACGCCTTTCGGCTGGGACGGTCCGTCAAGACCGCCGTGCACCAGATCCAGGAGCTGCGGAACCAGGGCTTCCACTGGGTGGTCGACGCGGACATCGACGGCTTTTTCGACAGCATCCCGCATGACCCGTTGCTCGAACAGTTGAGCCATCTGCCGCTCGATCCGTACATCTGTCATCTTTTCGAGCACTGGATCCGGGCCGAGGTCTACGACGGGAAACGACTCTTCACGCTGACCCAGGGAATCCCGCAAGGCTCGGTCACCTCCCCGATGCTCGCCAACCTCTTCCTGGACGCCCTGGACGAGACCCTGGCCGCGCTCGGGCAGACCGTGGTGCGCTACGCCGATGACTTCCTGATCCTTTGCAAGGACCCCTCGCACACCTCCGAGGCCCTGGAGCTGACCGACGACGTCCTCGAAAGGCTCGGGCTCGAGTTGAACCGGGACAAGACACTCGTCACCTCGTTCGACCAGGGCTTCAAGTTCCTCGGCGCGACCTTCCTCCGGGACGGCATCTACCTGCCGTTCGACCGGCCGAAAGCGGAGCGGGAGCCGCCGAGCCTGCCTCCTCCCCTGGACCTTTTGACTTATCTGGAGCTGCGCGAACAGGCTGATCCATGGCAACCCTCTACGTGACCGAGCAGAGGTCGATCATCCGCAAGACGAGCGACCGGCTGATCGTGGAGAAAGACGATGCTGTCCTGCTGGAGGTCCCCTGCCTCAAGCTCGAAGCTGTCCTGATCTATGGCAACGTCCAGGTCACCACCCAGGCGTTGGTCGAGATGCTGGACCACGGCATCGAGATGGCGATCTTCTCCTTGAGCGGCCAGCTCCGCGGCCAGCTCACCCCGCCCAAGGCGAAGAACATCCCCTTGCGCATGCGGCAGTACGAGGCCTCGCGGGACGAGGGCTTCTGCCTGCGGTTCGCCCGCGAGCTGGTCCGCGCCAAAATCGAAAGCTCCGCCGAGGTGATGCGGAGGCACCGGAAAAACCATCCTGACGCCATACCGATGGCGGACATCGCAGAGTTGGACCGCGCCGCGGAACGTACGGACCGCGCAGCCTCTCTGGAAGCGCTCCTGGGAGTAGAAGGCGCGGCGGCGGCCTCCTACTTCCGAGCCCTGGCCGCGATGGTGCCGCCGGAGATCGGCTTCGACGGCCGCAACCGACGGCCGCCGCGCGATCCGTTGAATGCCCTCCTCTCCTTCGGCTACGTCCTCGCCGGCAACGAGATCCAGGCGTTGCTCGACGGCATGGGCTTCGACCCCTACCTCGGCTTCTATCACCAGATCGACTACGGCCGGCCGTCACTCGCCCTGGACCTCTTGGAGGAATTCCGCGCTCCCCTCGTAGACCGGCTGTGCACCCGGTTGCTCAACCTCGGTGTCTTACAAAAGGAGGACTTTGCCGGCACGCCCGAGAAGGGAGTCATTCTGAAGAAGGAGTCCCTGAAGCGCTTCTTCCCGCTCTGGGAGCAGGAGCTCACCACGCCGCTTGAGCTGGGCGAGGAGACCGCCTCCTTCCGGCATCTCTTCCGACGCCAAGCCGAGCGCCTGGCCCGGACCTTGACGGACGGCGAGCCGTACCAGGCGTTCCGATTGCCATGCTGATCGTGGTGTCTTATGATGTGACGAATGACCGTCGCAGGACCCGGCTCGCGAACGCGCTGGAAGACTTTGGGGTACGGGTCCAGTACTCGGTCTTCGAGTGCCTCCTGGAGTTGGATCAGATGGAAGCGCTACGCAAGAGAGTGCTCCGCCTGATCGACGCGGGCGAGGACAGCCTGAGGATCTACCGGTTCTGCCTCGACTGCGGCTCGAAGGTCGAGATCCACGGTGTAGGCAAAGCAACGGAAGACCCGGAGGTTTACGTTCTTGAAGCAAGAAGCGTACCTGACAAGAAACATGCCAGCACCTCGGCGCCATTTTGGCCGGCAGGTTAGAACGGAACGACAACTTGAATCGAGCCAACGAGTTAAGGCAGAAAGAGGTAGTCGGAGAGATGCCACAGAGCCACCGACGAGCCTTCTTTGGGGGAGGTAACACTGGAAGGCACCTTAAGTCGCAGAAAAAGCGTGGGTTACAACGCCTGCCCTTGGAATTGCCCTGATCTGTATGGAGGGATTGCGACGGTTGACGAGGCCGGCGCCAGTGTAGCTTGAGCTGGTATCGTGCTTGGAATTGCCCTGATCTGTATGGAGGGATTGCGACCTTTTATGAGTGCTCGCAAATGTTCTTCGGCGATATCTCTCTTGGAATTGCCCTGATCTGTATGGAGGGATTGCGACCTCCCTCCAGGGATGTGGAACTCGTAGCGAGTAGAACTCCTTGGAATTGCCCTGATCTGTATGGAGGGATTGCGACTCTCCTGACTCAATGAGCACCATGTGCTGCATTACACCTTGGAATTGCCCTGATCTGTATGGAGGGATTGCGACTTTCTGGCCGACCACCGCGAGGTCCCAGAAGACCACACTTGGAATTGCCCTGATCTGTATGGAGGGATTGCGACTACGAAAAGCCTGCGCGTATACTGATCCAGTTTCACCTTGGAATTGCCTGATCTGTATGGAGGGATTGCGACGATCAGGCTGGGG
>JBKKAU010000701.1:0-1862 GCA_046714475.1 Thermoanaerobaculia bacterium | reverse complement strand
GGGGCTCTGGAAGCCGGCCAGACGGCCGCGCCAGAACGCCTCGGCGGCGGCCGGGTCCTGGCGGCGCAGCCAGGCGATGTACTCGCCGAACGGGTGGACCGGCCGCGGCTCGGGGTCGCGGCCGGCGGCGAACGCCTGGTAGGCGGCCATGACGTCGCCCATCAGCACCGAGCCGGACCAGGCGTCGAGCAGGATGTGATGGTAGGTCCAGATCAAAAGGTGGCCGTCCTCACCGGTCCGCGCCAGGGCAAGCCGCAGCAGCGGGGGCCTGTCCAAGTCGAAGCCGCGCCGCCGGTCTTCTTCCAGATAACGCTCCAGGCGGTCAGTCCCCTCGCCGCGCCAGTCGTGGACCGCGAACGGGAGCTGCACCGCGGGGTGGACGACCTGGAGCGGCTTGTCGAGCCCCTGCCAGTGGAACGACGTGCGGAGCACCGCGTGGCGCGCCACCGCGTGCCGCCACGCCCGCTCCAGCGCCCCGGCGTCGACCCGACCCGGCAGCTCCAGGACCACCTGGTCGACGTACAACCCTGCCGCCGGCGCGTAGAGGCTGTGGAACAGCAGCCCCTGCTGCATCGGCGACAGGACGTAGACGTTTTCGAGTACAGGCGCGGACATGGCTCGGGGGTCCTGCGGGGTGCTCCCGCAGTCTAGCTGAAGAGGTGATCCCCGGGCCGTCCGGCGGGACAAGGGAGGGGGGCGCTTCTTGGGCCGATCTATACAGATCGGGGTCCGAGACGGCTGGGGAGCTCGCCGGCTCGTCCGGATCGCTTCCGTGGCGCTCGGGAAGCTTGCCGAACCGTCCGGATCGCTTCCGAGGCGTCCGGGAAGCTTGCCGAGCCGTTCGGATCGCTTCCGCGGCGTTCGGGAAGCTTGCCGGGCCGTCCGGATCGCTTCCGAGGCGTCCGGGAAGCTTGCCGGGTCGTCCGGATCGCTTCCGAGGCGTCCGGGAAGCTTGCCGAGCCGTCCGGATCGCTTCCGAGGCGTCCGGGAAGCTTGCCAGGCCATCCGGATTGTTTCCGCGGCGTCCGGGAAGCTTGCCAGGCCGTCCGGATCGCTTCCGTGCCCATTGACGCCCCGCGGCGGTACCCATAGGCTTGCCGCGATCCGCGGACGACCGCCAGACCGCCATGGACCTTTTCGAGCTGACCCGCGCTCTGATCGACATCGACTCGGTCACGGGGCGGGAGCGCGCCGTCGGCGACTTCCTCTTCTCCCGCCTGGCGCCGCTCGCCCTGCGCACCGGCGGCCAGGTCGAGCGCATGCCCGTCGAGGGCGACCGGTTCAACCTGTTCGCGAATTGGGGCCAGCCGGAGGTCGTGCTGTCCACCCACATGGACACGGTCCCCCCCTTCTTCCCCTCCGTGGACGACGGCGACCAGATCCGCGGCCGCGGCGCCTGCGACACCAAAGGGGCGATCGCCGCCATGGTGCGGGCCTGCGAGGAGCTCGTGGAAGAGGGGGCGCGCGGCTTCGGCCTGCTGCTGGTCGTGGGCGAGGAGACCGACAGCATCGGCGCCACCGTCGCCAACCACAACCCGCGCGGCTCGCGCTTCCTGGTCAACGGCGAGCCGACCGGGAACCGGCTGGCGATCGGCTCCAAGGGGGCCCTCTACCTGGAGGTCCGGGCGCGCGGCCGGATGGCCCACTCGGCCTACCCCGAGCTGGGCGAGTCGGCCGTCGACAAGCTGCTCGGCGCCCTTCACCGGCTCCAGGCCGTACCGCTGCCGTTCGATCCGGTCCTCGGCGAGACGACGCTCAACATCGGCACCCTCACCGGCGGGCGCGCCCCCAACGTCATCGCCGACCGGGCGCGCGCCGAGGTGATGATCCGCACCGTCGGCGACACCGCGGAGCTCAAGCGG
>JBKKAU010000700.1:0-19466 GCA_046714475.1 Thermoanaerobaculia bacterium | reverse complement strand
CCCCGGTAGGGGCGCAGGCAAGTTCCCTTCAGGTTCTCACCAACCGATATATACTCCGCCGCCTGACCCTACAAGGAGATCTTTTGCGCTCATGGCAACGACCTTCGCCAACCTCCTCTATCACATCGTCTTCTCGACCAAAGACCGCCGCCCCTCCATCACTGCGGACATTCAGGAGTCGGTGTACGAATATATGGGCGGCATACTCCGCGGCGAAGGAGGCACTCTCCTGGAGATCGGCGGAATATCCGACCACGTCCACCTGCTGGTCAAGCTCAAAACGGACATTGCCCTGTCCGAGGCCGTCAAGAAGGTCAAAGGAAAGTCCTCGAAATGGCTCAACGCGAGACCGGGCGCTACAGAGCGGTTCGAATGGCAGGCAGGATACGGAGTGTTCTCCGTCAGCGCCTCCCTCGGCGAGAAGGTGCGGACCTACATCCGCAACCAGGAGGAGCACCATCGGCGTCTGTCCTTCAAAGCCGAGCTGATTTCATTGCTGGAACGGCACGGCATTGAGTACGACGAGCGGTATCTGCTCGGGTGAGGTGTGCCTACGCCCCTTTCGGGGCTAGGAGGCGGGGTGGGTCGCGTACCTGGCATTGAAATGCCAGGCTTTATGCCTGTGCCCCTGCGGGGCGGATCAGACGTCTCCGCTGTAGAGTGTGCGACACCAGGCAAGATGTGTATAAGAGGGTGGATGGAAATCCTGGGCGTCCTGCGCCCCCATCGGGAGGGAAATCCCGGGCGTCTTCGCGGGTCATTGCCTGGGTCCGACGGACGCGGGCTGAAACACGATCTGCACGCTGGTGGCGCGCCCGGCCGGTACCTGGAGCCGGGTCTCCTGCCCGGCCACGTCCTCGATCTGAGCCGTCATCCTGTACTCCCCGGCGGGCAGCCGCAGCTCGAACCGTCCCTGGGGGTCGGTCCGGGTGGACGATTGGACACTCCACTCCTGGTGGGCTCCCGTCAGGGAGATCCAGGCGCCGGCGACGGGAGCCCCTTCTGGCGACAGGATCTGCCCCCGGACCGTGCCGGTCGTGATGTCCACGGCGGTCTCCAGGTCGGTGGACAGCTCGATCTGCCGGGTCAGGAAGAACGTCGTCTCCCCGCCCTGGAGCGTCCAGTGATAGGCGCCGGGAGCGACGCGGGTGATCCGGAACGTTCCGCCCGCGGAGGTCGAGGCCTCGGCGACCGAATGGCGACCCTCCAGAGCTCCGAGGCCGAGCCTGATCCCGGCATGCGGGGCGCCGTCGATCCGCACCACTCCGGAGAGGCTGAGGTCGCCACCGAGGTCCAGGTCCAGGACGGCCTCGGTCATCCCCGGCTCCAGGCGGATCCTGCCGTCCGCCCGCCGGCTCGAGGGGAGCTCCGCGAAGACATCCCACTCTCCGGGCGGCAGCCCTGGAATCCGGTAGGTGCCGTCCGGACGGACGGAGCCGGGCTCTTCCCGGAAGGTGGCGCGGGCGCCGACGCGCACGCCCGTGTAGTCGGCGGGCTCCAGGCCGAGCAGGCGCCCGGTGATCGCCCCGGCTGGCCCGAGCCGCAGCTCGAGCCCCTGGACGGGCCGGCCGGCCACTTCGATCTCTTGTTCGGCGAACCCGGAGCCGCGCCGGCGGGCGGTGACCCGGTAGGGGCCATCGGTCACGACGGGGAAGCGGAACGAGCCGTCGGCGGCGCTCTGCCGGCCGATGCTCCGGCCCGCGTTCCTCGTGGAGAGCATCACCTCCGCCCCGGCGACCGGTGCGCCGTCCGCGTCCCGCACGAACCCGGAGACCTCGACTCCCGCGTCCAAGGTGAGGTCGAGCCGGTTGGACCCCGGTTGGACCTCGAACCGGGTGGACGTCTGCCCCACGCTGCCCATGCCTTGCACGCTGACCTGATGGCTTCCGGTCTCGAGCCCGGCGATGCGGTAGCGGCCCTCGCCGTCGCTCTGGCTCGAGCCTGAGGTATGGAGCCCGCCCGCCCCCGAAGACGCCTCTGGGGAGGCATGGACGAAGGCCTCGGCGACCGGGTTGCCCTCCGGGTCGAGCACGCGCCCTTCCAGGACCGCGCCGCGCCTCAGCATGATCTCGACCGGCCCGGCGTCACCCCGCTCCGGCACCGTGCCGCTCCAGGAGCTCTGCGTATATCCCTCCGCGCGGACCCGGATCTCGACCGGCCCCGGCTCGACCTCGATCCGGAAACGGCCCTGGCCGTCGGTGTTTCCGGCGCCTTGCCCGTAGGAGCTGTTCCCGCGCCGCCGGAACCGGGTCAAGGAGGCTCCGGAGACCGGCTCGCCCTCCGGGTCGGTTACCCTCCCCGTGAGTTGGACGAGCGGCCGCAGCTCGATGCGGAGCGGCTCGGGCAGCGGCAGCTCGAGGCCTTCGAGGCTGGCGTTGCCGTAGCCCTGGGCGTCCACCTGGACGCGTATCTTCGCTCCCCGGGGCAGGTCGTCGATGCGGAAACGTCCGTCCGTCCCCACCTCCAGGGGGCGGCGGTCCGATTCGGGCATCGAAAGGTCGCTCCCATGCCGTTCCGGGAAGGCCCAGACCCGCGCTCCGGCGATCGGAGCGCCGCGCGGATCGGTCACCTGCCCCTCGAAGACCGCCGAGGGGGAGAGGGTGACGGTGCCGGCGTCCACGCGGGGGGCTCCGGCGACGATCTCGACCCCTCTCAGGTAGCCGGGGGCGAAGCCGTCGCCGCGCGCCTGGAGCACGAAGATGCCGGCCGGCAGGTTGCGGACCTCGAATTTGCCGTCCGTCCCCGAGGCCGCCGTCCCCGCCGGCTCGCCCTCGCGGGGCCTGCCACGCATCGGGTCGACCCAGGGGTACAGCTCCACCGTGGCGCCGGCGACCGGCTGGCCGTCCTCGCCAACCGTCCGCCCGAAGACGACGGCGCCGCGTGACAGGACGACGCGGACCGGCGCGGCGGGGGCGTTGCGCGGCGCCGCCTGCGCGTAGACCGAAGCGGGCGCGAAGCCCTCTTTGCGGACCTGGACCTCATAGGTCTCGCCGTTCCTGAGGCGGGGGAGCTGGAAGCTCCCGTCCGGGCCGCTCTGGAGCTGGGTGTCGGGCCTCTGGAGCCGGATCCGGGCCGCGGCGACGGGACGGCCTCCGGAGTCGACCACCCGCCCGGCGATGAGGCCCGAGGGGGACAGCTGGAGCGTGACCGCCCCGGGCACGCCGCCCTCCCAGGATCTCAAGGAGACGGTGCTCTCGTCGGGCAGGTAGCCGGGCGCGGCGGCCACGAGCCCGCCCTGGGAGTACGCCGCGGAGACCTGGATCCGGAAGCCTCCGTCCTCTCCGGCCCGCACCGGCCGGGTCTCGCCGGACCAGACCAGCGCCCCCGGCATCGGGCCGCGGCGGTCGGCCCTGAGCACCTTGCCGCTCAGGGTGACCGGTGGCGCCAACTCGGCGACGTACGGGCCGGTGCTCTCCGGGCCGATGCGGACGAGGGCGGCCTGCCCGTCCGCGGTCTCCACGAGGAGCGGCATCTCGTGCTCCGGGAGCGGCAGCGCCAGCCGTCCGTCCGGCCCGGTGAGGCCGATCGGGATCGGCAACGGGGAGGACCGGACCAGCGCGCCGGCTATTTTCTTCCCCCGGGCGCCACGGACCTCCAGGGTCAGGAGCTTCGGCGCCTTGAAGCGCAGGGTCACCGCGCGCGCGCCGGTTTCGGCGTGCTGCCAGCCGAATCGCGGCGAGAACGCCACCACCTCGGCGGACCCTCGGGAGCCCGGCAGGGTGACCCGGCCGTTCGGCCCCGTGACCTCCAGGCTCTCCGCCGGCTGCCAGGGCGAAGCCATGTACCCGAGCCCCGTCATCACCAGGGCTCCGGCGAGAGGGTTCCCGTCCGGCCCGAGGATCTGGATCTCGAGGGGAGAGGCCGGTTCCAGCTCGACCGGCGGCAGCTGGATCTCCTCGTAGTGCGGGCGGAGGTCGTACCGCGCCGGCACGAACCCTTCGGCGCGGACCGTCACCCGGTAGAGCCCGGGCTCGGGAGCGGCGATCTCGAAGGAGCCGTCCGGCCGTGGACGGGCGTTGGCGAGAGGCGGGACGGGCTTGCCCTCGAGCCGGCGCAGGGCCTGGGCATGGTCCATAAAGGAAGGGGCCAGCTCGACCTGTACCTTGTCGAACGCCATCGCCTTGCCTCCGGAAGGGGGCAGGACCTTGCCGGTGATCGTCTGCGCGGCGGCCGGGGCGGCGAGGAGCAGCGCGAGGGCGGGAGCGGCGAGGCGGAGCGTTCGCGTCATGGGGGGCCTCCTGTTGCGAAAATTCTACCCCAGCCTGTTGTGACGGAACGGCCAAAGCGTTTCAGCCGCGCCCGGGATTGGACGCGGTGAGGAATTCGGCAGCGGGCGGAATCATGGGTTATTCTGCCGAAGCGATCCGCGCGATGCCCTTCTTCTTGTCTGGAGGTATTCGAAAGAGTGGAGAAGCACCCGTCTGGAATCAAACCGGAATCGTGGCTCGTCTCGGCTGGCCGTGCGTCCGAGCCCGGCGCGCCGCTGAACGTACCGCCGATCCCCGCATCGAACTTCATCATCGGCCAGGGGCGCGAGTACTCGCGCGATGATGGTACGCCAACCTGGGAAGCACTCGAAGCTGTCGTCGGCGGGCTCGAGTCTGGCAAGGCCGTGGCGTTCGCCTCCGGCATGGCTGCCATTGCCGCCGTGTTTGATCAGCTTGCGGCTGGCGCCGCCGTGGTGCTGCCGGATGACTGCTATCAGGGGGTTGCGGGCCTGGCAGCAGCGGGCGCGGAAAGAGGGCGTTGGTCGGTGCGGCGCGTGGCGGTGGACGATACAGCCGGCTGGATTCGCTCGTGCGGCGTCGCCGACCTGATCTGGCTTGAATCCCCCTCGAACCCACTGCTCACCGTAGCGGATCTGGAGGCCGTCTGCGCGGCACCTCGCAAGCCCGGAGCGATCGTCGCGGTGGACAACACCTTCGCCACGCCTTTGAATCAGCAGCCGCTCGACTTCGGCGCCACGGTGTCTCTGCAGTCGGCCACCAAGTTCATCGGCGGCCACTCTGACTTGTTGGCCGGGGTCGCCACGACGAAAGACGATGCGCTCTGGCGCGCCCTGCGGAAATCTCGCGAGTTGACCGGCGCGACACCAGGAACGCTCGAAGCCTTTCTTGCCGTCCGCGGCGCGAGAACGCTCGCGTTGCGCTTGCAACAGGCTCAGCGGACAGCCATGATGCTTTCGGAGCGGCTTGCGATGCACCCGCTGGTAACTCGTGTCCGGTATCCAGGCTTGCCTTCACACCCGACGCATGAGACTGCCAAGCGCGTGCTCAAGGGCTTCGGAACCATTATTTCGTTCGATCTGCGTGGAGGGGCCGAGTTTGCTGATGGTGTCTGCCGCAACGTCAGGCTCATCCGCCATGCGACCAGTCTGGGAGCGGTGGAGTCAACGATCGAACGAAGAGCCGCGATCCCCGGACAGGGACATCTGCCCCCTTCGCTTCTACGCATCAGCGTTGGTATCGAGGACGCCGACGATCTCTGGGCCGATCTCGATTCGGCAATACGCTCTACGGCACCGTGACCGCTGCGTGTCTGGCGAATTCGATCGCTGAGGCGCTACAAGGTAGACATTTCATGAACCGAGCACAGGTTGCCTTCGGACTCTTCGCCGTGATCGTCGGGGTGGGAATCGGCTATCTCATGTACACCCAGCCCGAGGGTCTCAATCCCGAGTGGCCCATTGGGCTGGCCTTGCTCGCGCCAGCCTTGTTCGTCTTGGGTGGTTTGCACATGATCGCGGCGGGACTGAACCAGACCCGCCTCTCCATCGCCATGCTCAGAGCGATACTCGTCTGCTTCTGGGCGATTCTCAACTGGGCTGCATTCTTCACAACTCACATTCAGTGCGTCGTAACCATATCCTTCCTCGGTGCCGCACTTGTTGGTTGGCAACCCAGCGAAGAGGAGTGCCGAAACAGCCTGCGAATGCTTGTGGCAGGCATCGACCTGCTCGTTGTCCTTTCTTTCGGCGTCTTCGCATGGCAGAGATATCGAACCGCTCGCCAGGAGCCAGGAAGATGATTGCGGAGAAAAGTCAGCGCGGGCGTCCTGCGGCTCGACGGTCCCCTCCGGCTCGCCCTGGAGCGGGCGGACGACCTGGCGGAAGTCCGGAGTCAGGGAGGTCAGCTCGACCTGGATCTTTTCGAGCGGCGCGCCGAGGACCCGGCCGGTGACCTTCTGGGCGGCGGCCGGGGCGGCGAGGGGCCCGGCCGCGAGGAGGAGAGTGAGAATCCGCCGGGACATGGATATCTCTGGTCAGCGAGGCGCGGGTTGGAGCTGGACCTGGATGTTGGAAACGCCGGCTGGCACCTGGACCTGGGCTTCTCCGTTGAAAGCTTCGGAGCTGGCCATCACTTTGTACTCCCCGGCGGGGAGGCGCAGCTCGAAGCGTCCCCGGCCATCGGTGTGGGCGGAGGAGTGGACGGACCACTCGCCGTGCGTCCCTATCAGAAAGAGACGGGCGAGGGCGACCGGTGCCCCGTCCGGCGACAGGACCTGCCCCTGGACCGTGCCTGTGGCAATCTCCAGGGCGACCTCTTGGTCCGCGGCCAGCTCGACCGTTCTATCCATGGACGTCCTCGTATGCATCTGGTGGACGGACAGCGTGTACGTGCCCGGCTCGAGGCGGGTCATCCGGAAGCTGCCGTCCGAGGCCGTCGTGGACTGGCCGCCCGCTCCTTCCACCCTCTGCGCCGCGGAGAGGTAGAGCATCGCCCCCGGGACCGGGGCGCCATCGATCCGCAGGACGCCCGAGAGATTGAGGTGTCCGCCGAGGTCGAGGTCGAGAATGGCCTCGGTCATGCCCGGCTCCAGGCGGACCTCCCCCCTGGCGCTCCGGCCGGAGGCGAGCGTTGCCCCGACCGTCCACTCTCCGGGGGCGAGCTCGCGGACCCGGTAGGTGCCGTCCTGGTGGACTACGCCGGTTCTCCCCTCGGTCTCCCCGAGGGCGTCGATGCGTATACCCTCCAGGTCGCCGGGGCTCAAACCCAGAAGGCGTCCCGTGATCGTGCCGCCGGCGGCGAGGCGTATGTCGAGCCCGGGGAGCGGCTGGCCGGCAACTTCCAACTCCTGGTGCGCCGGCGCGAGGCCGCGCTTGCGGGCCGTGAGCCGGTGGGAGCCGTCCGGCACGTGCGTGAAGCGGAACGAGCCGTCGGCGGCGCTGAGCGTGTGCAAGACCCCGCCCGGCATGGAGAAGAGCTCCATCTCCGCCCCGGCGATGGGCAGGCCGGCGTCGTCGCGGACGTGGCCGGAGACCTCGACCCCCGCCCGCAGGATGAGGTCGAGCCGGTTGGCTCCCGGTTGCACCTCGAAGCGGACGGAGGTCTCCGCCGTGTCGTCCTCGGTGGTGGCCCGGACCTCGTGGACTCCGGTCTCCAGCCCGCTCAGACGATAGCGGCCGTCGCCGTCGCTCCGCGAGCCGGACCTCCCCATCCAGCCGAGGCCGCCCATGAAGTCGGGGGCGCCCGCGGAGGTGGACACCCGCGCGCCGCCGACCGGGTTGCCGTCGGCGTCGAGCACCCGCCCTTCCAGCGTCGCGCCGCGCTCCAGCCGGATCTCGGCCGGCCCGGCGGCGCCCCTCTCCGGCACCTCGCCGCGCCAGGTCCCCGTCTTGTACCCCTCCGCCCGCGCCGAGAGCTCGACCGGGCCGGGCTCGAGGTCGATCTGAAAACGGCCCTGGTCGTCAGTCGCTCCGCCGCCTCGGGGCCGGCGGGAGCCTGGCCGCCCTTCGTCCGCCCTCACAAAGGCGCCGGCCACCGGCTCGCCCGCCGGGTCGACTACCCGGCCGGACAGCTTGCCGAGCGGCCGCAGCTCGAGCCGGAGCGGCGCGGGCGGCGGTACCTCGATCCCCTCGATCACCGCCTCGGCGTACCCTTTGGCGGCGGCGCTGACGCGGACCTTGGTCCCCGGCGAGAGGCCGCCGACCCGGAAGCGGCCGTCCGGCCCGGTCTCCAGGGGTTGCCGCGGGCGCGAACGGCCGATCTCGAAGCTGTTGGCGACGGTCCCAAAGCCGTCCGTCCGGGTCTCGATCCGCGCTCCCGCCACCGGCGTGCCGCGCGGGTCGGTCACCTGTCCTTCGATCACGGCCTCGGGGGAGAGGGTGATCGTGCCGAGGTCGACGCGGCCCGCCGCGTCCTGGACCTCGATCCCCGGTACGTAGGCGGGCGCGAAGCCGGGGCCGCGGGCCTGGAGCATGAACGAGCCGGTCGTCAGGGGACGGAGCTCGAAGCTCCCGTCGGCTTTCGCCGCCGCCGACACGCTGCGCTCGAAGTCCTCCATCCGCATGGTGCCAGGCTCGTAGACGGGACGGATCTCCACCTCGGCCCCCGCCACCGGCTTGCCGCTCTCGTCGACCACTTTCCCGAAGGCGGCGGCGCCGCGGGAGAGGACGAGGCGGAGCGGCGGCGCGGGAGAGCCGGGCTTCGCCGCCTCGCCCAAGCCCGAGCCGGGGGCGAACCCCTCCTTGTCGACGGTGAGCTCGTAGGTCTGGCCGGCCCGCAGGCGGCGGAGCCGGAAGCCGCCGTCCGCGCCGCTCCAGGCCTGGAGGTCGGAGGGGTTGAGCAGGAATCCCTGACCCTGGGAGCTGGCCCGGACCCGGGCGCCGGCGACCGGCCTGCCATCGGCGTCCACCACCCGCCCGGCGAGGAGGCCTACCCGGGTCAGCCGGAGCGTGGCCGGCCCGGGCGCGCCCCCCTCCTCGGAAGGCTGAGGAGGGCGGGTCATCTCGGTCAGGTAGCCCGGCGCGGCGGCCAGCAACGAGTCGTGGGAGTACGTCCCGGGAGCCTGGAGCCGGAAGCGGCCGTCGGCCGCCGTCCGGGCCGGCCGGAGCGCGAGACGGCCCATGGGCCAGACCAGCGCCCCCGGCACCGGCGCCCCGCCGTCGGCTTCGACCACCCGGCCGCTCACCGGGACCGGCGCGGCGAGCGTGACGGTCCGCGGTCCCGCGGCGCTCCCCCGCGCCAGGTGGAGGCTGGCGGCCTGGACGTCCTCGGTCTCCACCTGGAGGTAGGCAGCCTCTTCGGAGAGCGGCAGCGTCAGCCGGCCCTCGGGTCCGGTGAGGCCGGCGGGCACCGGCGGCGCCAGGAGCCGGACCAGCGCGCCGGCCACCTTCTTCCCCCGGGCGTCGCGAACCTCCAGCTCCACCCTCCGGGCAGCGACGAGGCGGAGCGTGGCCGAGCGTTCGCGGACCTCGGACTGGGCGAAGCCGAAGCGCGGCGAGAACGCCATCGCTTGCAGGGTCCCGTCCGGGCTCGACAGGGTCTTGATCCCACCGTCCGGTCCAGTGACCTCGACCCCTTGGGCCGGCTGCCAGAGGGAGAGCCCGCGCGCCGGCCAGCCCTTCGGCTCGCGGACGGGGACCGTCCACACCGTGGCCCCGGGGACAGGGCTCCCGTCCGGCCCGACCACCCGCACTTCGACTGGCGAGGCCGGCTCGAGCTCGGCCGGTGGCAACTCGGTCTCCTCGATCAGGGGACGCAGCTCGAATCGCAACGGCAGGAAGCCTTCGGAACGGACGGTCACCGCATAGAGCCCGGGCTCCGAGGCGGCGATCTCGAAGGAGCCGTCCGGCCGCGGGCGGGCGGTAGCGAGGGGCTTCTCCAGCTCGCCCTGGAGCCGGCGGACCGCCTGGCGGAAGTCCGGGGTCAGGGAGGTCAGCTCGACCTGGACCTTGTCCCACGCGACCGCTTTGCCGCCATCCGGCGGCAGGATCCGGCCGGTAACCTTCTGGGCCGCCGCTGGCGCGGCGAGGAGCAGCGCCAGCGCGGGAACGGCGAGACGGCGAAGCGATCGCGTCATGTCGGGGCCTCCTGACCTTTACGAAAGTCTATCCCCAGCAGGCTGTGACCGAACGGCCCGAAGCGTTTCCCGCGTCCAAAACGCCCAGGCCCAAGCTCCCCCACGTCCAAGCGCCCAGGATTTTCATCCTGGGCTACAAAGAAGGACGTCCCCTATCGGGACTTGCACTTCGGGGTGCGTGCGCCTTGAGTCCGTAGGACCCCCCTTCCTTATAGATACGCGCGGCTCCGGAGCGACTGTGATAGAACCCGTCCAGTTCCTTCAGGAGAGCTGCAATGCGCGCAGGCGTCCTCTTCATGGTCTCCGTCCTCGCCGCCTCACCCGGCTTTGCCGCCGGGCCGGGCTGCGAGCCCTTGATGCCCTACCTCCAGGCCGGCTCCATGCGCCCCTCGGCCGGCCCCGAGGCCGCCGGGGCCGAAGGCTTCGCCGTCTGGCGCCAGACCGTCGCCGCCGCGGCCCGCGAACGCGGCGCGCGCGACGTCGCGGCGCTGATCTCCGCCCTGGAGCCGGGCCGGCCGGTGTCGCCCGCCTCCGCCCCGCTCGCCTCGTGCCTGCTCCGCCACTACCTGGTGACCCGGTACGGCGAGCGCATGGTCGAGGACCTGCGCACGATGGTCGGCTTCCGCACCTACGCCGAGGCGGGGAGAGAGAACTGGGACGCGCCGGAGTTCGCGCGCCAGCGCGAATGGCTGCGCCGCAACGCCGAGTCGCTGGGGCTCGCCTTCAAGAGCTACGACGGGCGGGTCGACGAGGTCACGCTGCCTGGGCCGAAGCCGATCCTCGCCGTGCTCACCCACGGCGACGTCCAGGGGGTCGAGGGCCAGACCTGGTCGTCGCCCCCCTGGGAGGCGCGGATGCTCGACGGCGGCAGGATCGTCGGCCGCGGCACCGAGGACGACAAGGGGCCGATCGTCGCCGCCCTCTACTCCATGGCGGCGCTGCGCGACACCGGCTGGCCGCTCGACTCGACCCTGCGCCTGATCATCGCCAACGGCGAGGAGTCGAGCTGGGAGGAGATCCCGTACTACCTGGCGCGCGCGCCCATGCCGGAGATGACGATCGGCGTCGACGCCTCTTACCCGGTCACCCACGCCCAGAAGGGCTACGGCGTCCTCACCTTCCGCGCCGGCAAGCCGGAGGGAGAGCCGCGTCCGGGGGAGTGGCGGGTGGTGAAGGCGTCCGGCGGCTCGGGGCTGTCGATCATCCCCGACCACGCCGAGGCCCTGCTGGAGCCGGCCGGCGGGGGTCGTGATGGGGCAGCCCTGGCGCGGCTCGGCGACCTCGCCACCCGCTGGGCGGCGCGGCACCCGCCGGCCCGCCTGGCGGTGAGCCGCGAGGGCGGCCGTCTGAAGGTGGCGGCCCAGGGGAAGGGCGGCCACTCGGCCTGGCCCGAGACCGCCCACAACGCGCTCGGCGACCTGACCGCCTTCCTCGCCACCCTTCCTCTTCAGATGGACGCCTGGGGCGGTCTCACCCTGTTCGCCGGCGTGGTCCTCGGTACCGAAATCGACGGCCGGTCGCTCGGCATCGCTCATACCGACCAGGTCATGGGGCCGCTGACCTCGAGCTTCGCCTTCCTGCGCGAGGACGGCGGCGTCCCGGTCGCCGAGGTCAACATCCGTCCGCCCCGGGGGGTCTCCCTGGAGACGGTCCAGAGGCAGATCGCCGAGCGCGCCCAGACCTTCGGGCGGCAGACCGGGGTGCCGCTGACCGCCGAGGCGAAGTTCAACACGCAGCCGCACCTGGCGCCGGCCGACGGCGAGCTGGTCTCGACCCTCTTGTCAGTCTGGGAAGAGGTGACGGGCCGGCCGGGCAAGCCGGTGGCGATCGGCGGCGGCACCCAGGCGCGGTTCTTCCAGGGCGGCGTCGACTTCGGCCCGGCGCTCTCCATGGACAGGTACCGCGGCCACGGTCCGGACGAGTACCTGACCGTCGACGAGCTCCACCGGACCGCGGAGCTGACCGTCGCGGCGCTGCTCCGGCTCGCGGCGGTCGCCGATTCCCGTTGACGCGGGCCGGTGTCGCTGCTATAAGCGATCAAACCTGGATTCCCGTTTTTCGCCATTTTCCGCGGAGGTTTCTAATGGTCATGAAGCGCGTAATTCTCTTCGTGCTGGCCCTCTGTTGCATCGGGGCCGGGGTCGCCCTCGCTCAGGATGAGGGGCGCATCGAGGGTCGGGTCACCCGGGACGACGGGACCGACCTGGGCGGCGTCGCCGTCCGCGTCGAGCCGCTGGACGAGGTCGTGCTGACCGATCCCGAGGGTGGGTTCACCTTCGATTCGGTCCCGGCCGGGGCGTACACCGTGTCGTTCAGCCTGGGCGACCGCTCGGTCTCCGAGCCGAACGTCCAGGTGACCGCCGGCTCCACCACCACGGTCAACAAGACGGTCGACTGGGACGTGAGCTTCGCCGAGACGCTCACCGTCTTCTCGGCGTCGCGCCGGGCCGAGCGGATCACCGAGGCGCCGGCCGCCGTCACCGTGATCTCGGCCGAGGAGATCGCGCTCGAGGCGTCGAGCGGCCAGGTGCCGAAGCTGCTCGAGTTCTCCCCCGGCGTCGACTTCACCCAGAGCGGCCTCTACGACCTCAACTTCAACACCCGCGGCTTCAACAGCTCGTTGAACCGCCGCATCCTGACGCTGATCGACGGCCGCGACCCGGCCGTGCCGTTCCTCGGCTCCCAGGAGTGGGCCGCCGTCTCCTTCCCGATGGACGAGCTGGCGAGCGTCGAGCTGGTGCGCGGCCCCGGGTCGGCGCTCTACGGTGCCAACGCCTTCAGCGGCGTGCTCAACATGACCACCAAGGCGCCGCGCGGCAGCGAGGGCGGCCAGGTCCGCCTGACCGCCGGCGAGCTCGACACCCGGCGCGCCGACTTCCGCTTCGCCACCGAGCTCGGCGCCGGCTGGTTCTTCAAGGTCGTCGGCGGCTTCCAGGAGAGCGACGACTTCACCGTGGCGCGCAACCTGAGGCCGGAGTACACGACCTTCTGCGCCACCCCCGGCCAGACCAACTGCCTGCGGCGTGAGGCCGTCGGGCTGGCCCGGGAGGACGACCAGATCGCCTTCGGCGGCCTGCGGTTCGACAAGTACTTCGGCGACGACAAGGTGCTGACCGTCGAAGGGGGCACCGCGACGCTCGAAGGGCCGACCTTCGTCACCGGCATCGGCCGCGTCCAGGTGACCGACGTCGAGCGTCCCTGGACGCGCGTCAACTTCAACATGCCGCACTGGAACATCCTCGCCTACTACGACAAGCGGATCGCCGAGGACCAGGTGGCCCTCTCCTCCGGGGCGCTGCTCTACGAGGACTCCTCGAACCTGCACGGCGAGATCCAGGGCAACACCGGCTTCGCCAACGGCCGCGGCTTCCTGGTCGGCGGCATCGCCTACCATGAGCAGGAGGTCGACACCAGCAACGACCGGGGGTTCCACACCCTGATGGCGGAGGCCAAGGAGGCGGACCAGCAGGCCGTCTTCGGGCAGCTCGAGTACAGCCTCACCGACCAGCTGAAGGCCGTCCTGGCGGCGCGCGTCGACGAGAGCACGCTCCACGACACGCAGGTCTCGCCCAAGGCCTCGCTGGTCTACTCCTTCACGCCGAACCATACGGTGCGGTTGACCTACAACCAGGCCTTCCAGGTCCCCAACTACTCGGAGCTGTTCCTGCGCGCGCCGGCGGGGGCGCCGATCACCGCCTTCGCGCCCCTCGAGGCCGCCCTGGCGCCGCTGCTCGGCGGGCGCACCCTCGGCCTGCGCAGCATCCCGATCCTCGCCTTCGGCAACGAGGACCTGGACGTGGAGGAGATCACCAGCTACGAGATCGGCTACAGCGCCATCGTCTCCAGCAAGCTCTTCCTCACCCTCGACTACTACCAGAGCGAGATCGAGAACTTCGTCACCGACCTGCTGCCGGGCGTCAACGCCGACTTCGCGGGCTACACGCCGCCTTCCTTCCTGCCGGCGGCGGTCCAGGCGCAGATCCTGGCCACCCTGCGCGGCGGCCTCGGACCCGCCAACTTCGCGGGCCTGACCAACGTCAACGGCCAGCCGGCGCTGGTGTTCTCGTACACCAACGCCGGCGTCGTCGACACCCAGGGCATCGACCTCGGGGTGAACTACTACATCACCAACCGCTGGGTGGCGGATTTCAGCTACTCCTGGTTCGACTTCGAGGTCCAGGAGCAGCTCGCGCTCGACCGGCTGCTGCCGAACGCGCCGGAGAACAAGGCTAGCGCCGGGCTGACCTTCAACGGCGGCCGCTTCGGCGGCTCGGTCAAGTACCGCTGGGTGGACGACTTCCCGTGGGCGGCCGGCATCTTCGTCGGCGACGTGCCGTCCTACAGCATCGTCGACCTGGGAGCCCGGTACGAGATCAACGACAACTGGCAGGTGGGGCTCGACGTCAGCAACCTGCTCGACGAGGACACCTACCAGGCGTTCGGCGGCGACCTGCTCAGCCGCCGCGCCCTCGCCAACGTCGCCTTCTCCTGGTAGACCCAGGGGGGACGGCATGGAATACCCGCCCTGGGGTGCGTTGACACCTCAGGGCGGGTGCCTTACACTCTCGCACCTGCGCGTTTTCGTCGGGGCGTAGCGCAGCCTGGTAGCGCACCTGCCTTGGGCGCAGGGGGTCCCCAGTTCAAATCTGGGCGCCCCGATACCCGACGGAGTACGAGGCTCCCTGCTGCCCGTTGACGAGCCGCGCATCGGCTGCCTGTAGCTCAGTTGGATAGAGCGGCGGCCTTCTAAGCCGCGGGTCGGGGGTTCGAATCCCTCCAGGCAGGCCAAGTTTTTGAAATCGAGCGCATGGTGAGTGTAGCTCAATGGTAGAGCGCTGGACTGTGGCTCCAGTGGTTGAGGGTTCGATCCCCTTCACTCACCCCACTCTTGCGCGCCCTTAGCTCAGCTGGATAGAGCGACAGCCTCCGAAGCTGTAGGTCAGAGGTTCGAATCCTCTAGGGCGCACCATCTACTCCCTCTAGAATCAAGCAGTTACGGACAGGGCTCGAAAGCGGCCCTGCGGCGCTCCGCGCGCAAGGACCACTCAAGGACCACTGGCGCAGGTTCTTGCCGCCGGCCCGGCCCTGTTGTCCTCTCGTTCCATCTCCCCCCAAAAGACGACCGGCGCCGCGTGGCGCCGGATTCAAACTCCGTCTCCCGTGAGGGAGCGGACCAACCAAACGGCCCGGCGGGGTGCTGTCACACGTCCGCCGAGCCTAAGCCGAGCAGGAGAACCAGCCCCATGCCCGACCTAACAGGCGATTCTATCCCCGAGACACCCACGCCCGCCGTCGCCATCCCGCCGATCATCGACCCGGGGAAGTGGGAGGACTTCCCCTTTCTCCGAGAGGTCGCCCTTCACCACGTGACCGACCCGGACGCAAACGCCATCCTCCGGAACTTCGGACACCTCCTGTACCTCATGATGTTGGAGTACTCCGGCAACTGGCCCCACAGCCCAGAGGGCCACGTGCGGTCCGAGCTTCGCTCCGCCGTGGCGGACATGCGCGTAGTCCAAGGCTTCCTCATGTCGATGGAAGCGGACGCCGAAGGCGACGACAGCCACGAGGGCCACCTGGGCCGCTTCGGGGCCAGGATCGGGCGGGAGGTCGGCCAACTCGCCGCCCAGATCGAGGGGGAGTTGGGGAGCTGGCGCGGAGAGGGGGTGGAGCCGTGACCATGGGCGGCCCGGGGATGCCGAGCCGGTACGCGAAGACCAAGACCGTCACCGTACCCGCCGACCGCGAGCAGATCGAGCGGTGGGAAGCGGCGGCGGCTGTTGAAGGCTACCGGTCCGTCGGCTGCTGGCTCGCGCGGACGGCGGACGCCGCCCTCCGGGAGCTGGCGAGGTCGGGCCGGCCCGCGCCGCTGCCGTGGTTCCGGGACCGCTTCCGGGTGCTCGTGACGGACACCAGCGTCCGCCCCGAGGTCGCCCGAGAGATCCAGGTACGCGGCGAGGTCTCCGGCTCGTTTGGGATCTTCCGCGGAGACCGCAAGGGACTGAGGGAGCCCGGCTGCTGCCGCCATAGCCTCGTCCACCGGCCCTCCCGCCTCATCATCGATACGTTGCCCATTCGGAAGTCCTGCAAGGCGCTGGCGGCCGAGCTGGCGGCCCTTCGGGTCAACTGGCAGGAGGCGGACCCGGAGAAGGTCGTACAGGGCTCTCCGGACCAGGAGAAGGCGCAAGCACTCCTCCGGCTGTTCCAGAAGCTCACCCGTACGTAGCAGAACCGGGGGCGGTACTATTTGGGCCGCCTCCCTTTCCTCCCTCCCTGGCCGTCTCCGGACTCTAAAGGACGCGGCGGAGGAGTTTGCCGCCCTGGACCTCAACTGGTGGACCTGCATTCCGGAGGAGGTCATCGGTCCCGACCTCCAGGAGATGCGGAACATCCACGCCCGCCTCAAGCCCGCTTCCTGGATCGCCCGTGACCGGAGTCGAGAGGTAGCCTAGACACACCCCGGCGCGGTGGGGATATCTCCGCCGCGCCACCCTTCTCCTCCCCCTGAGCCTTCCGGCCGGGAGTTGTTCGCCCGGGGCGGCGTGCCGGGTGGGAGGGTCATGGAGTTCTGGTAAGCTTCGCGCGCGATTCGCTTCGCCTTGCCTTTTTTCCGAAAGGAGCCTCCATGTCCGGGATTCGAAAATTCACCTTCGCTGTAATCCTCGCCGGCGTCACCCTGGTGCTTCCTATGCCCTCGCAAGCGACCCGGATGTGTTCCACGGGCGGCCCGAATTGCCCCAGCACACCGAGCGCCTGCGACGACTATTGCCAGCAGCAGGGCTTGATCTGGGACTCCTGCAACCTCCAGACGGGTTGCTGCACCTGCATCGTGAAGTAGATCTCGTTCCGGAACGTAACGGATCGCTTCCGGGTGCTCATGACCGATACCAGCGTCCGGCCCGAAGTCACCCGGGAGATCCAGGTCCGCGGCGAGGTCTCCGGCCCGTTCGGGCTCTTCCGCGGGGACCACGGAGGACCAGGGGAGCCCGGCTGCTGCCGCCATAGCCTCGTCCACCGTCCGACCCGCCGGATCATCGACACGCTCCCCCTCCGGAAGTCCTGCAAGGCGCTGGCGGCCGAGCTGGCGGCGTTGCGTATCGACTGGCGGGAGGAAGACCCCGAGAAGGTTGTAGAGGGTGCTCCTGACCAGGAAAAGGCCCAAGCGCTCCTCCGGCTCTTTGAGAAGCTCACCCACACATAGCAGGATCGGGGGCGGTTCTTTGGGGCCGCCCTCTGTCTTTTCCCCGCCGATCTCGCCTGCCCCGGAGGCGGTCACCCTGCCGGCCGCCCCTCATCCTTTCAGCCCTTGTCTCACCGTAGTGCATGGAGGGGCAGGACGGCGCCTTCCGGGCCGCTCTCGGGATATGATGCCGCCGTATACCCGGAAGCACTGATCCTCATGGAGTTGCTCAGAGCGCTACTTCCGGAAACACACGCCCTCGAACCTTGGCTCATCCCCGCCCCAACTAGAAGAAAGCATCCTGATCTCGCGAGGACCAGTCACATGCTTATCGTTGTAGATACAAGCGCATTGCTGCCCGACTACCACCTTCAGAGCCCCGACTGGCAGATGTTACGCCTCGCAGCGCCCGTTACAGAATTGTCCCTTGCAATCCCGGCCGTTGTCGTAGACGAACTTGTGCAGAAAGCAAAAGAAGCTATAAGAGAAGGTGACCAACACCTCACAAGGGGGGCCGCAATACTGAAGAGATTCGGATGCGGTCCGGCGCTTGAAAAATCAGTAGGTGTCGATGTTGACGAGGTTGTCGACAAGTACCGCCGCCGACTAATCAATACCTTACAAGACCTATGCGTGACGATACTGGACTATCCCCAGACTCCCCACGCTGATGTCATAAAAAGAATGAACTCGGGCCTTAAGCCGTTCAAGGGAACAGAAAAGGAGCAGGGATATCGAGACTACCTGATCTGGCTATCAGTGCACAAGGTCGCTGAGTCCGTAGATGACCAAGTCGTCTTTGTAACACAAAATACAAAGGACTTCTGTGATTCAAGTGGCGCTATCCATCCAGAGCTTGCCTCCATGGTAAGCAGGCCAGGTTCGGTTGTGATACGGAAGGGTAAACTTGCGGAGGTCACCGATCAATATGTGCGGCCACTTCTACGGAATGCAGATGCATTCTTGACGACACTTACGGGCAACTGGGAACTGATGTTTATCGATAATATTCGGTGGCACATTAGAGAACTCGTCAGCGCCGACCTGCCGCACGAAATTAAGTATCCTTCTGATCTAACTCTGACATCTCTTAGCGCGGAGAACGCGTATGGTATTGAGGCTCGGAGCGCACTGTCGTTGCCAGACGGCAGATTCCTTGTATCGGTAGAAGCGGAAGCTTCGGCTAATGTAACCCTTAGAGGTCCAGCAGGAAGGCTTGTGGCTTTAGCAGAACGAGGTCTCACAAATGTTTCCTTCACCTTTGACACTCAGGACTATCGCTACGCCACCCTTTCTTTCGACGGAGGTCCACTCCATTTGCAGGTCGAGGTGATTGTCAGTGAGGATTTCCAGATAGAGAGCTTCCACCTCAAAAGAATGTCTGGCGACATCAGCAGTTGGTGACCACCTTTGTAAGGGGCGGGGTCGCCTCCTTCATGGGTGCCATCCACCGCGCCGCCGACTCCCACATCCCGACCATGGCCTGCCTCTTCCGTGGTCTCTGGCAGGACGCAGCGGACGAGCTGGACACCGCAGAGCTTGAGGACCGGCAGCGCCTCGACCGGAGCGCCTAGCATCAGCCTACTTTCCGCGACCATCCATGAGGTCGGCGGCTTCCATGAGGTGCGGCGCGGCCGGCAGGGCTCGCGGCTGCTCCGCCGGGGTGACGTCAATCGGCTCATTGCCGGGCAGCTCGGAGACGTCCACTCCCAGGATGCGCGCTAGGATCTGGTCCGGGTCTGCCTCCAGGTCGACTTTCAGGCCGGCCGGGAAGCCTGTCCTGTCCAAGATGCCGAAGACGGCGCGTAGCACGGCCTGGGCTCGTCTGGAGGAACGGAGGAGGGCCGGGCGATGACGGCCGTGTCTCACCCCCAGCCAGCCCGACACCATTCTTAGTAAGTGTCGGTCTTCGGGGCGCCGATTCCTGTCCCCCGTGACCGACACAATTCTGGAAAGGAGCTTCAGATGGACTACACGCGTTCGCTGCGCCGCCTGCTGTACCTAGCTTGTTCCCTGGTCCTGTTCTTCCTGGCCTTGGCGCCTGCCCAAGCCAAGGGCGGCTCGAGCAATCCCGGGTGCCCGACCCCGGGCGATGGGATCGTGTACTACAGCGATGCCACCTACACGGAGGAGGTGGGCTCCTGCTGGTCCGACTGCTGCAACTGCACCAGCTGCACCTGCTCGGGGCAGATCACTCCCTATGCCGTTGCCGTCCCGGTGAACTGGCTCTGGTGCGATTAAGCGCCGAGAGAGGGGGTCGCGCCATCTCCTGAAGCCGGAAGATTGAGGGCTTCCCTTCCCCGGAGCGCTGTATCTGCCCCGAGGAAGGGAGGAGGTGGGGCGCTTCCCCAGGATGGCGCACAAGTCGCAGAGCCATTGGCTCTGCCAGGGCAGCAAAACGCTCGTCCTCAGCGCCGCGCGTCCAATACGAGGCGCACTGGATCGCCGACGCGGATTGTACCGGTTTGCACCACCGTTCCATAGA
>JBKKAU010000699.1:0-5527 GCA_046714475.1 Thermoanaerobaculia bacterium | reverse complement strand
GTGTTGGATGCAAGAGCCGGTCTTCAGTCGTGGCTGCCGCCCGGGACGATCAAGGTGTAGTTGACACCCCTTTACGACTGGCAGCGTGCCGAGCCCGAAGCCCTGAAGCCTACGCTCCGCGGCTCTCGGCACCTTCCAGAGGAGGAACGCACCCGATGCAGACTTCTCCTCACCCAAGGAGGTATCGGTTCGATGAGGTCCGCGATCGAACCTCTGCGCGGAGGCCTCTCACCCCAGGAAGCGGGCCAGATAAGGCGCGGTAACGCTCTCCGGCGATCGGGCCACCTCGGCGGGGGTTCCGGAGACGACCACGCGGCCGCCTTCGTCGCCCGCGCCGGGACCCATGTCGATGACCCAGTCGCTCCCTGCTACGACGCGCATCTCGTGCTCCACCACGATGACGGTATTGCCGGATTCGACCAGCCCGTCGAGTTGCGTCAGGAGCCTTTCGACGTCCGAGGGATGCAGGCCGGTCGTCGGCTCGTCGAGGACATAGAGGGTGTTGCCGCGTCCCATCCGTTGCAGCTCGGTCGCGAGCTTGATCCGCTGGGCCTCGCCGCCGGACAGCTCGGTGGCCGGCTGACCGAGCCGCAGGTAGCCCAGGCCGACTTCCCGCAGCACGTTGAGCGAACGGCACACCGGCGTCTCTTCGGCAAAGAAATCCCAGGCCCCATCCACCGTCATCGCCAGCACGTCCGCGATGTTCTTGCCCTGGTACTTGATGTCCAGGGTCTTGGCGTTGTAGCGGGCTCCGTGACAGGTGGGGCAAGGGGCATACACGCTGGGCAGGAAGAGCAGCTCGACCATGACGAAGCCTTCGCCCTCGCAGGTCGCGCAACGGCCCTTGGCGACGTTGAAGGAGAAGCGTCCAGCGTCGTAGCGACGGGCGCGCGCCGCCTTGGTCGCGGCGAAGAGCCTGCGAACGTGATCGAACAGCCCCGTGTAGGTCGCCAGGTTGGAGCGCGGCGTGCGTCCGATCGGTTTCTGATCCACCCGCACCAGGCGCTTGATCGATTCCATGCCGCCCGTGATCCGGCCGCCGCCGGTGACCACGGCGGTCCGTTCCAGCTCTTCGCCTTCCTCCTCTTCGGCAGGCAGGGGATGGCCGAGCTGCTCGGCGACCAGCTCCACCAGGACCTGGCTGACCAGGCTCGACTTGCCCGAGCCGGACACTCCGGTCACGGTCGTGAACACTCCCAAGGGAAAGTCGACGTCGAGCCGATGCAGGTTGTTGCGGGTGACGCCGGCCAGGCGCAGCCAGCCCCGAGGCGAGCGCGGCGCGCGGCCGGGGCGTTCGTGGTGTCCGAAGAGATGACGCCGGGTCTGGGAGGCCTCCACCTTCTCGAGCCCCGCGAGCGGACCGCTGTAGAGCACGTAGCCGCCCTGCTCGCCCGCGGCCGGCCCCACGTCGACGATCCAGTCCGCGTCACGGATCACATCGAGATCGTGCTCGACGACGAAGAGCGAGTTCCCGGAAGCCTTCAAGCGCTCGAGCGCCGACAGGAGCGCTTCGGTGTCCGCCGGATGGAGCCCCGCGGAGGGCTCGTCGAGCACGTACACCACGCCGAACAGGTTGGAGCGCACCTGCGTGGCCAGCCGCAGACGCTGGAGCTCGCCCGGAGAGAGGGTGGGGGTACTGCGTTCCAGCGCCAGGTAGCCAAGCCCGAGGTCAAGCAGAACCGCGAGCCGCGCGCCCATGTCCTCGGCGATCCGCTGCACGACCTGCGCTTTTTCCGGATGCTCCGCCCTCAGCTTCGCGAAGCCGGCCGCGGTTCCTTCGGCCTGCGGGCGCAGGAGGCCCGCCAACCGGGCCAGCGGCAACCTGGAGATGTCGGCGATGTCGAAGCCCGCGAACTTCACCGACAGCGACTCCCGGCGAAGCCTCTTGCCATGGCAGAGCGGGCATTCGGTGCTCACCATGTAGCGGGACACGCGCTTCTTGATCGAGGGGCTCTGGGTGTTGGCGAAGGTATGCAGCACATGACGCTTCGCGCTCGAAAAATTGCCGTGGTAGTCGGGGGGCTCCTGGCGCTTGATCGCGGCCCGCACCTCGTCCGTATCCAGCCCGCCGTAGACCGGGACGACCGGCTGCTGGTCGGTGAAGAGGATCCAGTCCCGATCTTTCCTGGGCAGCTCCCGCCAGGGGCGGTCGACGTCATAGCCGAGCGTGATCAGCATGTCGCGCAGGTTCTGTCCATGCCAGGCGGTCGGCCAGGCGGCGATGGCCCGTTCACGAATCGTGAGGGAGTCGTCCGGCACCATCGAGCGCTCCGTCACCTCGTAGACCCGGCCCAGCCCATGACACCGGGGACAGGCCCCCGCGGGGGTATTGGGCGAGAACGCCTCCGCGTCGAGGTGCGGCTGCCGGGGCGGATACTCTCCGGCGCGCGAGTACAGCATCCGAAGCAGGTTGGAGAGCGTCGTGACGCTCCCGACCGACGAGCGGGTGGTCGGCGAGCCGCGTTGCTGCTGGAGGGCTACCGCGGGAGGCAAGCCGTCGATCTCGTCGACCTCGGGCACGGCCATTTGATGGAACAGGCGCCTGGCATAGGGGGAGACGGATTCGAGATACCGCCGTTGCGCCTCGGCGTAGAGCGTGCCGAAGGCCAGGGACGATTTGCCGGAGCCCGAAACGCCCGTGAAGACGACCAGGGCATCGCGGGGGATCTCGAGATCCACGTTCTTGAGGTTGTGCTCCCGGGCTCCGCGCACGTGCACGAACCCTGTGAATTCCGAGTCGGTTCTTTTCATGGATCGGCTCACCGGCGCCTGAGGCCTGCTATGTCCTTGCAATATTCATGAAGACCGCCTCCGAGGAGGGGGAAGGCGCTGGCGCTCGCGGCGACGCGCCGCCGCAGCCGGGCAGTAACCGCTGATTACATCAGTGAGACGGCTCTCTGCAGGAACCAGAGAATGGCCATCGCGCCGATTCCGTAAGCCGGTACGGCCTTCGCCCATTGCGGCCAGGCGACGTGGACCCTGCGGAGCGCCGCGGCGACGAGGAGCACGGCGCCGACGAAGGCGAGCTGGCCCAGCTCGATCCCGAGGTTGAAGGAGAAGAGCGCCAGCGGGATCTCTTCCGTGGGCAGGCCGACTTCGGCCAGGGCTCCGGCAAAACCAAGGCCGTGCAGCAGGCCGAAGCCCGCGGCGACCGCCCAGGGGGCTCTTTGCGTCAGCGTCGGGACCCCCTTGCGCACGTTGGTCAGCTCGACCGCGAGGAAGTAGATGCTGAGAGCGATGGCGGCCTCGATCGGGGCTTGCGGCACGTGCACCACTCCCAGCGAAGCCAGGGCGAGCGTGACGCTGTGGCCGGCAGTGAAGGAGGTGATCGTCCACAGCAGCGACCTTCCCCAGCCGACCAGCAGCACCAGAGCCAGCACGAAGAGGAGGTGATCCCAGCCGAGCAGGATGTGCTCGACTCCCAGCATCCGCGGGAGGAGAGAGGGCGCGATGAATCGCGCCCCTACAGGCCTGTCGGGATGTAAACAAGGTTGTAGGGGCGCCATTCATGGCGCCCTCTGAGGCAGCGTCCCAATTTATGAGACCGGTTCGAGCCCTGCCAAGCTGGCCTCCTCAGCCGCTTAACGTGCTTGGCCCCTCACCGGCTGCGTAACCCATCCTCAGGCTAACATAGTCCGAAGCCCTGAACGCCGCCACTTTCCCGGCCGGCCGGTCACCTATCAGTCCGGCTCACCAACTCCTCCTTCTCCGGCCGCGGTAGCGCCTTAATGCGCAGCTCCTCGCGCAAGGCCTCGCTCCAGGTCTCGACCTCGCGTGACCAGACGAGAGTCACGGGGAGACGGGCACGCGTGTACCGCGAGGCCTTCCCGGACTGGTGGCGGGCGAGCCGCCGCTCGAGATCGCGGGCGATCCCGGTATAGAGGGAGCCGTCCCGGCAACGGAGCATGTAGACGTACGGCATGGGGAGAGGTGCGCCGAAGCCCGGCGCCTGGCGGGGGATTGTAGCTGGAGGAGGCGATCATCGAGAGCAGGGCTCTCAAGAATCTGGAACCTGTTCCCCGGAGCGCGCATCGTTGCTGCACCCTCCGGGATTCCATCCTCGCGCCCCATCAGCAAAAATCTGGCGCTGGATGCGGAATTGGAACACGAGCGTGGTGAGGGCTTCCGGGACGAGTACATCGCCGAAGCGGCGGTGTTACACTGGCTCCATGCACCTGCGCCGTCTGAGCTCGTCGACGACGCCGCTATTCAAGTTCGTGTGGCCTGTCGGTTTCCTCGGCTTCATTGGGTTTTTTCTTGCACAATCACTACTCGGCCTCGACGTCAGATGGGGTCCTGGAATCACTCCATTCTGGGGTAACGTCATTCTGGTGGGGCTGCTGCTCGGTGGCCTTGCCGTCTCAGCGACTTTGTCGATGCCTCTCAAACGCGTCGACTATGACGGCGAGAGCCTGCACATCTCGAACTATCTTTCGACCGATCATGTTGCAGTGAATCAGGTCTCGGCTGTCAAGGTATACGGCGAATTCGGGCATAACCAGCGACCGACTGTGAAGCTTCGATTTCGCGACCGTACCAAGTTTGGGCGCCGTATCGTTTTCATCGCGGAATCGCCAGAGCTTCTTGATGATTTTTGTGGGTCGCTTGGCCCTGACGTTACCGTACGACGGTAGCAGCCACGAATCCACCAAGGCGGTCGCGCGCGTGCGCCTGAACGTCTACTAACAATCCCGATAGGTCCACAAATACTGCCTGGCAAGTACCATCCCATCCCGCTGGAACCGGACGGTGCGCTCCTGAGCCGGACGGCCAGGCTCCTCCTGCGGCGTGAAGGGAACCGTCTTCGTCTGATCGATGCGGCGAGCGGGGAGCTGCTGCCCTGGCCCGAGGAGATCGCGGCGAGCGCGGAGCGGGAGGCCAAGGCCCGCGCCGAGGCCGAGGCTCGCGCTGCCGCGGAAGCTTCGGCCCGCATCGAAGCCGAAGCACGAGCCGCCATGGCTGAGGCTCGCGCCGCCGCGGAAGCGTCAGCCCGCGCCGAGGCGGAAGCGCGGACGAGAGCCTTGGAAGAGGAGCTCGCCCGGCTCCGCGGAGCAGGTTCCTGACTCCTCCAAGAGGGGCCATCCTCTCCAGAGATACACCATCTGAGCGGACGACGGGCTCAGGAATCACCTGGTCCCACCGAGATGGCCAGGCTCGCCATTAGCCTAGAGCTCAACATCTTTAGCCTATCCAGGTTGACAGCTAGTCTAATTCGTGCATAATTTAGGCTAGAATCTGGCATGCCAATCCTAAGGAGGGACACCATGAACCCAACAGAACCGAGCCGAGCCGAGGCGCTCGCCGCCATGACCCCGGAGAAGCTGGAGGAGATGGCGCGGCCGGCGCCTCGCGCCTCGCATCCGGGGCTGCGCGACTTTCTGGAGATCCCCTACGACCAGCTGGAGGAGATGAACCTCGAGGCCAAGGAGGAGCGGCTGGCCCGGCGGCCCGCCGACGTGGTCCGCGAACAGCGGATGCGCTATCTCAACGACGAGAAGCGCATCAAGGCGGTCACCGTGTGTTTCAC
>JBKKAU010000698.1:0-2795 GCA_046714475.1 Thermoanaerobaculia bacterium | reverse complement strand
CCACCGCCGGAGCCTGCGGCGCCCCGGCGGCGATGGCCGCCATCAGCCGCTCCTTGACCTCGGGCCGCGGCGTCACCGGCTCCAACTCGGAGGGGATCAGGCCCATGACCTCGGTATAGAGGCGCGCCAGGGTCTCCTCTGTCTCGTCCTGACGCGCGCTCCCCGAGCGGGCGGAGAGCCCGCCGTCGGGCGCGTCCAGCGCATCCAGGATGGCCTGGTCCTCTCGTGGAGTTTCGTCGCTCACAACAGTTGCCTGACCTCGGAACGGAGCGCGTTCCGCAGCTTCTTCATGGCCAGCAGGGTCCGCGTCTTGACGGTCCCCAGCGGCAGGTCCGCCTGGGCGGAGATCTCGCTCTGGCTGAGGCCTTGATAGAAGGCCATCTCCAGGACCTGTCTCTGCTCGGGAGGGAGCTGATCCAGCTCGCGCCTCACCCGCTCCCTGCGCTCTCTGAGTAATACGCTCCCGGGCCCCTCGGGAGATGTATCCCCTGGCGCGCCGTCCGGATACGCCGCTTCGTGGGTGCGGTCCACGACGCCGCGGTGGCGCAACCGGTCGATCGCGCGGCTGCGGGTCAGCAGCACCAGCCAGGTCGAAACGGAAGATCGGGCCGGATCATACCGCGCGCTCTGGTTCCAGACGTGGAGGAGGACCTCCTGGAGGACCTCTTCGGCGTCGGCGGGGCTGTGGAGGATCCGGCGGGCGAGCGCGAGGAGCATCGGCGCGTGCCGGTCGTAGAGCTCGCTCAACGCCTCGGGCCGCCGCTCCTCGATCAGACGCAGCAGCATCACGTCATGAAGGGAATCCGGCAGGCCTGTCTGCGAAGGGATGGGGTTCATTCGGCGCGCTCTGTGAGCTGCCCTCGAAGGGTTCCTAGGATAGCATGGACCCCCATGAGCGAATCGATCTCCAACGGCGGCATCGGGCCGACCCAGCCGGCCATCCGCGTCATCATGATGCCCAAGGACACCAACGCCCTGGGCACCATCTTCGGCGGCATCATCCTCTCCTACATCGACCAGGCCGGCGCGGTCGAAGCGACCCGCCACGTCGCCGGCCGGCTCGTCACCGTCGCCCTGCGCGAGGTTGAGTTCCACGCCCCGGTCTTCGTCGGCGACCTGGTGAGCTTCTTCACCGAGACCCTGCGCCTCGGCCGGACCTCGATCTCGGTCAAGGTGACGGTGGAAGCCGAGCGCCGGCACCGCGGCGCCGGCCGGGTCAAGGTCACCGAAGCCGAGGTGGTCTACGTCCACGTCGACGAGAACAACCGGCCGGCGCCGGTAAACGCGTCGGCGGAAAGCGAAGGCTAAGGCTCGAAAGGTTCGAAGCAGGCGCGGCAGCGGGCCTCGTAGGCCTCGCCGTCCCCGACCTGGAGCTGCTCGGCGCCGCCGGCGATGCGCTGGCTGTAGTGGGCGGGCGCGCCGCAGCGCATGCAGACCGCGTGCATCTTGTCGACGTACTCGGCGAGGGCCAGGATGCGCGGCATCGGCCCGAAGGGACGGCGCAGGTAGTCGAGGTCGAGGCCGGCCACGATCACCCGGATCCCGGAGTCGGCCAGCTCGCCGACCAGCTCGATCAGGCCGTCGTCGAAGAACTGCGCCTCGTCGATCCCGATCACCTGGACCCCGGGGTCGAGCTTGCCGCGCAGCTCGCAGCTGCAGCAGACGGTGACCGCCTCCAGCTCCCGCTTGTCGCGGGTCACCAGCCGCTCCGGAGCGTGCCGGACGTCGGCTTGCGGCTTGAACACCTGCACCCGCTGCCGCGCGATGGCCGCCCGGCGCAGCCGGCGCACCAGCTCCTCGCTCTTCCCCGAGAACATGCCGCCGGTGATGGCTTCGACATGCCCCGTGGAGCGCTCCCAATGACCCTGCTGGACGTTCACTACCGGAAATGTACCTCAGAGGGGCCGCCCCGCCAAGGCTTCCGCTCTGTTACCATCACCCCGCTATGTCGCAGAAACGTCTCAACAAACGTATTTTCTCCTACGACGAGGCCCTGGATTCCTTCCCCCTGGTGCGCGACCTGACCGCCGCCGCCGTCCGTCATGTCGAGGCTCTGGTCAACAACCTGGGCAGCCGCGCCGAGATGGACTCCCGGCGCGAGGAGCTGGACGAGGCCTGCCAGAAGATCGTGCACGTCTGGACCGAGGAGGTCTGCGCGGTCGGCTGCGAGGTCAAAGGGCTCTGGCTCGTCGACTGGGACAGCGGCGACGGGTACTACTGCTGGAAGTTCCCCGAAGAGGCGATCTCCTACTTCCACACCTACGAAGAAGGCTTCGCCGGCCGCCTGCCGATCAATTAACTCCTGGGTAGCTGGGCGTCCCGCTAGCTCCGGCTGGCTTCGGCGAAGAGGCGGTCCAGCCGCTCCAGGGTCAGCCCTTCCAGGCGCTCGGCGACGACGTCGGCCGTGCCGAGCTGGGCGGCCGGATAGGTATGGGCGATCCCCAGCGTCACCAGCCCCGCCTCGGCCGCCGCGGAGATCCCGGCCGGGCTGTCCTCGATCGCCAGCACCTCGTGCGGATGCAGCAGCCGCTCGGGCAGCGGCGGCAGGCCGTTCAGGGCTTCGAGGCCGCGCCGGTAGCCTTCCGGGTCGGGCTTGCCGTCGGCGACGTCCTCGGCCGCGACCAGGACCTTGAACCGGCCGCGCAGCCCGGTCTGGCGGAGGGCCCCCTCGATCTCCTCGCGGAGCGCGCCGCTCACCACGCCGAGCATCATGCCGCGCGCCGCGGCCTCCTCCACCAGCTCGACCGCCCCGGGGAAGATCGGATAGCCGTGCTCGCGGATGTACTCCTGGTAGT
>JBKKAU010000697.1:0-4205 GCA_046714475.1 Thermoanaerobaculia bacterium | reverse complement strand
GAGCAGGTCCGCGCGGGTCTGGGTGAAGGCCTGGTGCAGTCCGGCGCTTTTGCGATCATCGACGGCGCCTTCGACATGGGGGGGCGCACCGAGAGTCCTCGTGCACCGCGCACCGCAGTCGCCGGGTTGCGCAACGTAACGGCCGCCGATCAGGTGATTCCCGACGACCTCATCGTCCAAGGCTCTGCCTGCGTGGGCTTTGACTGCGTGAACAACGAGAGTTTTGGGTTCGACACCATCCGTCTGAAGGAGAACAATACGCGGGTCAAGTTCGAGGACACCTCGACCGGCAGCTTCCCGACCAACGACTGGCAGCTGACCGCCAACGATTCGGCCAGCGGCGGCGCCTCCAAGTTCTCGATCGAGGACATCACCGGCGCCAAGGTCCCGTTCACCGTCACCGCCGGCGCGGCGACCAACTCGATCTTCGTCGACAGCACCGGCCGGGTGGGCTTCCGGACCTCGACCCCGGTGCTCGACCTGCACGTTTCGACCAGCAACACCCCGGCCCTGCGGCTGGAGCAGAACAGCTCGGGCGGCTTCACGGCCCAGACCTGGGACGTGGCCGGCAACGAGGCCAACTTCTTCGTCCGCGACGTGACCGGCGGCTCGCGTCTGCCGTTCCGTATCCGGCCCGGCGCGCCGACCAGCAGCATCGACATTTCGGCGGACGGTGATGTCGGCATCGGCACGGCATCGCCGGCTGTCGATCTTCACCTGTTCAGCAGTGAGACGGCCGATGCGACCTTAGGCCTCGGACCGTCCCCCGGCAGCGGCCCCGCATTGAACATCCTCTACTCGGGCGCGTCCAACGGCCGAGGCTCCGCCGTCATCAACTCCCGGCCCGACGCCTCCGCCACCGCCCCCAACCCGTCGCTGCGCTTCGCCACGAACAACGTCGAGCGGATGATCATCGACGATCAGGGCTTCATCGGCCTGGGCGTGGCCAACCCCATTAGCCCGATCCACCACTCGACCGGCGCGACGTTAAGCGCCGGCGGCTCCTGGCTCAATGCCTCGAGCCGCGCCACCAAGCAGGACATCGCCGAGCTGGCGGCCGACGAGGCGCTCCGGACGGTGATGGGCCTCGCGCCGGTCAAGTTCACCTACAAGGTGGACCCCCAGGAGAGGCACGTCGGCTTCATCGCCGAGGAGGTCCCCGATCTGGTCGCCACGCCGGGCCGCAATAACCTGAGCTCGATGGACATCGTCGCGGTCCTCACCAAAGTCGTCCAGGACCAGCAGAAGACGATCGAGGAGCAGCAGAAGGCCCTGGAAGCGCTCACCGCCCGCCTGGAGGCCCTGGAGCGGAAGTAGTCCCCCTGGCCCCCCTTTCCCACTCTCTGGGAGAGGGGGGATCAGACCCCCAGGAAGCGCCGCACCTCACTCACAACCCGCATCTGCTGGTCTTCGCCGAGGCCGAAATGGCAGGGTAGACGGACCAGCCGCCGGCTGACCTCCCCGGTCAGCGGCAGGTCGCCGGCGGCGTAGCCGAAACGCCGGCCCATGGGGGAGTCGTGGAGCGGCACGTAGTGGAAGACGGCGTTGACCCCGGCGGCGTCGAGGTGGCGGATCAACGCGTCGCGCTCCTCGCCGGACGGCAGCAGCAGGTAGAACATGTGGCCGTTGTGCTCGCAGCCGGCGGGGACGACCGGCAGCCGGACCCGGCCTGCCGCCTCCAGATCCGCGAGCCCCTCCCGGTAGCGGTCGAAGATGCCGCGGCGCCGGTGCTGGATCTCCTCGTAGCACTCGAGCTGGGCATAGAGGTAGGCGGCGACCAGCTCCGACGGCAGGTACGAGGAGCCGACGTCCACCCAGGTGTACTTGTCGACCATGCCGCGGAAGAACTTGGCGCGGTCGGTCCCCTTCTCGCGCAGGATCTCGGCGCGCTCGATCAGCGCTTCGTCCTGGAGAGCGAGCGCGCCGCCCTCGCCGCTGATGAAGTTCTTGGTCTCGTGGAAGCTCCAGCACCCGAGATCGCCGAAGGTCCCCAGGGCACGGCCGCCGCGGCCGGAGCCGAGCCCCTGGGCCGCGTCCTCGATCACCCGCAGGCCGTGCCGCGCGGCGATGTCGAGGATCGGCTCCATCTCGCAGGCGATCCCGGCGTAGTGGACCGGCACGATGGCGCGGGTGCGCGGCGTGACCGCCGCCTCGATGCGGGTCTCGTCGAGGTTCAGCGTGTCGGGGCGGATCTCGACGAACACGGGGCGGGCGCCGCGCAGCACGAAGGCGTTGGCGGTCGAGACGAAGGTGAACGAGGGCATGATCACCTCGTCCCCCTCCTCGACGCCGCAGAGCAGCGCCGCCAGCTCCAGCGCCGCCGTGCAGGAGTGGACCAGCAGCACCTTGCGCGCTCCCGTCCGCTCTTCGAGCCATTGCTGGCACCGCCGGGTGAAGGGGCCGTCGCCGGCGAGACGCCCCTCGCGCACCGCCTGGGCGATGTACTCCAGCTCCTTGCCGACCATGGAGGGCCGGTTGAAGGGTACGAGGTGCGGCTTCACGGCGCCTCCCGGACGGCACAGCCGAACCCGGTCGCGCCGTAGCCGTTGCCGTTGTAGAGCATCACTTCGCGGTCTCCGTCCCGGAAGGTCATGGGGTAGGCCTGCATCCCGGAATCCCAGCCGGCCGCGGGCGGCTCGATGCCGGCGAGGTCGTCCCGCCGGGTCCAGGTCAGGCCGTCCGCAGATTCGGCGTACCCGATGCGGTAGCGGTCGCCGCGGACGCAGTACCACATGCGGTAGGTGCCGCCGTCGCGGACCACGTGCGGCCGGCCGATGGCATGCTCCTCGCCGGACTGGAAGCCGACGCAGATCCGGCCGTCCCGCTCCCAGTCGAGGCCGTTCCCGGACTCCGCGTACTTGACCAGATAGTAGTGACGCGGGCCCTCGGGCCGCTCTTCCCAACGGACCGCGGAGATATACCACATCCGCCAGACCCCGCCTTCGACCAGGATGGACGGCGAGGCGCAGAGGAAGGGATCGACGCGGTGGCGGCCGAGCACCGGCGCGGGCGACGCCTTCTCGAAGGTCCGTCCGCCGTCGCCGCTGACCGCCAGCCCGACGGCGAGGTAGAAGGGGACGGTCCGGCCGAGCGTCCAGCCGGTGTAGTAGAGGTGGAGCCGGCCCTCATGCTCGACCAGACAGGACATGGAGCAGCCGCTCTCGTCGAACGCGCCGGGCGGACCGGGAGCGACGAGCGGCTCCGCGGTGACGCTCTCCCGGCCGACCGTCAGGGTGTCGAGGTCGAGCGTGCAGGCGCCGATCCGGGCGCGGTTCTTCGGGTCCCGCCCCGAGAAGAAGACGCGCCGGGTGCGGCCCGTTCCCACTGCGAACGGGAGGGCGCCGTAGCCGCCGATCCACTCCGGCAGCTCCCCGGCGGGAGGGAAGACCCGGCCGACCGGCTGCCAGAGCCGGCTCATCCGGCCTCCCAGCGCGCGTGCCGGGCGAGGAACGCGGCGGCCTCCCCGGGGCCGAGCCAGGCGAGCGGGTCGAGGATCGAGAGGTTGGGGATGAACCGCTGCGCGCCCCGCTCGTAGGGCGGATAGTCGTAGACGATGTAGCGCAGCCCGATCCCGGCATCCCGGAAAAGCTCCGGCTGGATGTAATCGCGCGCCGCCGGACCCGACAGGTAGGCCGTGCCGCCCAGCCGGCGGCAGATCCTGATCAGCCGCTCCTGCTTGTCCCCCTCGATCCCGTCGAGGCCGGAGCCGCGCAGGAACCGGGTGCGCAGACCCAGGAGACCGCACAGGGCCTCGTTCAGCCCGATCGTCAGGTCGGCGAGCAGGCGGTGCTCTTTTTCGAGCGCGCCGCGCAGGGTCTCGTAGACCGGCTCGAAGAAGGGCGCGGCGCCGTAGCAGTGGCGCACGGTCTCCAGGTGCTTGCGCGCCCACGGCCGCTCGTAGTCGATCTCGACCTCGCGGATCGGCTGCTCGTAGCGGCCCCGGGAGCGGACGGGGATGGTGAGCCAGACCGGCTCGCCGGCGCCCGCCACCCGGTTGCGGTTGCGCCAGTCCCGCCGGGTGTACTGGACGTCGTCGTACCAGACCCAGACGTCGGACTGGGCGATGAGGTCGAAGTAGCCGATCCAGGGGAGGTAGTTCGGCTGCTCGACGACGATCACGGTCTCCACAGCGTCACCGTCATCTCGAACAGAGGATAGGAATGATCGACCAGGAACCGGCGCGTGCCGCACAGGTCGGCGAGCGC
>JBKKAU010000696.1:0-3517 GCA_046714475.1 Thermoanaerobaculia bacterium | reverse complement strand
TGCTTTGGCGACATCGCTTTCCACAGCTCCGATTTCGGCACCGCACGCTCCTACTACGAGCATGCGCTTCCCCTTTACAAGCGTATAGGCTCCTTACTGGGAGAGGGTAATTGCATCCTAAGACTTGGCCATATCGCTCTGAAACAAGGTGAGCTAGAAACAGCACGGAGTTTCTTCGATAAAGCAATGATCTTGTACGAGCAGATTCAAGATCCTTACGCCATCGGTAGAACGCACGCCGAGCTGGCCCAGATCACCTCCGCACCGGAAGACCGACACCGCCACGTAGAAGCCGCACGCGAGGCTTGGACGCGCATCAAGCGACCTGACCTCGTGGAGCGTCTGGATCGGGAGTTCGGCGTCCCAGAGGACTAAAGAATCCCTCTCCTCGCTGTAATCCAACCAGAGAAACTGCCAGTTCAACCGTGAATACCCTTGGCGAGGCGTGAACACGCCCGTCGAACCTCTACGGACGCGCCGCAACGCAGAAATATCCCATTCACAGCAGGAAGAACAGCGTTCAGCTTTGATGGACGCCGTACAAACCTCGTAGAGCGTCTACGAAGTTCAACCAGCGTCTACAAGGTTCTACGGGCGTATTTGAGGCTCAACGGGCGTTTACGAGTGTTGACCGGGCTTCTACGGATCTCTACGAGCGTATTCATGGTTCGTCGGCCTTCTACACGGTCTGAATGGGAAGAGGGCGCCATGAATGGCGCCCCTACAGGTCGTTTTACGCGCGTCTTCTCTACCTGTGTAGGGGCGCGATTCATCGCGCGCCCTCCGGCTCTACCGCCGGAACACCGCAGCACCCGCTGCCTCACGAAAGCCGCAAGCCGCTCCCGCCGAGCAGACAACTTGTCCTCCTGTATCCCATAGAGTACACTCCGGATGTGCTCGAAGTCCGGCAGACCGCCGAGTTCGCTGAGTGGTTCGCCGGTTTGCGGGACCGCCAAGCCCGCGTACGCATCGACGTGCGGATTCGTCGTTTGTCGCTGGGCAATCCGGGCGACGTGAAGCCTGTCGGTGGGGGTGTCTCGGAGTTGCGGATCGATTACGGCCCTGGTTATCGAGTCTATTTCACTCAGCAGGGCCAAGCCGTGGTCGTCCTCTTGGCTGGAGGCGATAAGAGTACGCAGGCTTCGGATATCGCGCTCGCCGTCGATCTGGCGCGCAACCTGTAAGAGGGCTCGATTATGGCCAAGACCAAGACTTCGCCCTGGGACGCAGCGGACCATCTGAAGACCGACGAAGACATGGCCGCTTACCTGGAGGCCGCTCTGGAAGAAGGCGATCCCGCGCTTGTGGCTGCCGTTCTGGGGGACATCGCACGCGCCAAAGGGATGACTCAGGTCGCTCGCGAAGCGGGGCTCGGGCGCGAGAGCCTGTATAAGGCACTCTCGTCCGAGGGGAACCCAGAGTTGGCCACAGTGCTCAAGGTGGTGAAGGCGCTGGGGCTCAGGCTGCACGCCGCTGTCGTCCAAACCTAGTGCCCTGTCACTCCGGAATAGATGGGTCCTCTGTAGGGGCACCCCTTGTGGGTGCCCTTCCGGAGGGCGGTCACAAGGGCCGCCCCTACATGAAACATATCCATCATTCGGACTGTGACGAGGCACTAGTCCATCAAGCCGGTCTTCGCCGGAACCAACGCAACACCCGCTGCCTCCAAGAAAGCCGCGGGCCAACCCCCTCCCGCCGCCGCCCCCCGCCCATCTCCAACTCTTCGAGCAGCGCCTCCGTATGCTCCCCCAACCCGGGAACCCGCTCCCCGCCCCGCGGCCGTTCTCCATCCAACCGCGCCGGGAAACCCAGCCGCGGCATCCCATCCTCCCCCTCCCCCACCAGCCCCCGCTCCCGGACCTGCGGGTGCTCGCGGGCTTCCTGGGCCGAGAGGACCGGCTCGGCCGGGATGTCCTCGCGGGCGAAGACCTCCATCCACTCGGCGCGGGTGCGGCTCCGCATCAGTTCCTCCACCTTGCGGCGGGCGCGGTCCGAGGAGCTGTACTGCTTGCGGACCAGGTCGAGACGGCCCACGGCGTTACAGAAGCGGTACCAGAAGTGGGGTTCCAGCGTGCCGAGCGCGATCCAGGCGCCGTCCGCCGTCTTGTAGAGGTTGTAGCAGGGCAGCGCTCCCGTGAGCGGCAGGAGCTCCCCCACTCCTTTATGCCCTCCGGCCTCGGCCGACCAGGAGAGGAGGTTGGCGTGGAGCCCGGCGTCGAGGAGCGCGGCGTCGACGTGGCTCCCCTGGCCGGTGCGCTGCCGTTCGTGCAGGGCGGCGAGGATGGCGGTGACCGCGCTCCAGGCCCCGATCAGGTCCGCGACCGGGATCGCCGGCATAGAGGCGGTCGGGGCGAGCGCTCCGGCGACCGCTTCGTAGGTGAGGTCGTGCCCCGCCCTCGCGGCGTAGGGTCCCGACGGTCCCCAGCCGGTCACCGAGCAGTGGACGAGACGGGGATGGCGGGCGCGCAGCTCCTCGGGCGCGAGGCCGATCCGCGCCAGCGTCCCGGGACGGAAGCTGTCGAGCAGCACGTCGGCCCGCGCGATCAGCCGCTCCAGCACGGCGACGGCGGCCGGCTGTTTTAGATCCAGCGCGATGCTCTCGACGCCGGAGAGCAGGATGGCGCCGAGCGCTCCCTGCCCCTTGCGCTGCGGCGGCGCCTCGCGGATCGGATCGCCTTTTTCAGGCTCTTCGACTTTGACCACCCGGGCGCCCAGATCCGCCAGCAGCCGCGCCGCGAGCGGACCGGGGAGGTGGCGGGAGAGGTCCACCACCAGGAGGCCGGAGAGAGGAGACGCGCTCAACCGCGCTCGACGACCATCGCGAATCCCACCCCGCCCGCCGCGCAGACGGTGACGAGGCCGAGGTTGCCGCCGCGCCGGCGCAGCTCGTAGAGGAGCTGGGTGACGACGCGCGCGCCGGTCGCGCCGAAGGGGTGGCCGATGGAGATCGAGCCGCCGGTGACGTTGAAGCGGTCGAAGTCGACGACGCCCATCGGCTCGCTCTTGCCCAGCTCCTGCTCGGCGAACTTCTTCGAGGCGAAGGCCTTCATGTTGGAGAGGATCTGCGACGCGAAGGCCTCGTGCATCTCGACCAGGTCGACGTCGGAAAGCCGGACGCCCGCCGCGTCGAGCGCCGCCGGAGCGGCGTAGGCCGGCCCCTGGAGGAGCTGGTCGCCCGGGTTGAGCGCCGTGAAGGCGTAGGAGCGGATGTAGCCGAGGGGGGTGAGGCCCAGCGACTTCGCGCGCTCCTCGCTCATCAAGAGGACGGCGGAGCCGCCGTCGGTCAGCGGGCTGGCGTTGCCGGCGGTGATGCTGCCGTAGCGCTTGTCGAAGACCGGCTTGAGCTTGGCGAGCGCCTCCAGGGAGGAGTCGGCGCGGACGCCGTTGTCGCGGGTGACCGCCTTGTCGTAGCCGGGCGGTGGAAAGACCGGGACGATCTGCCCGGCGAGGCGGCCGTCCGCCGCCGCGGCGGCGGCGCGCTGGTGCGACATCAGGGCGATCTCGTCCTGGGCGCGGC
>JBKKAU010000695.1:0-1061 GCA_046714475.1 Thermoanaerobaculia bacterium | reverse complement strand
TCGCCGCTCCGCTCCTGGCGAGCGACCCGCTCGGCCTCTCGGACAGGCTCCTGGGCGCCGCCTCCACCCTGCCGGTCGATCCGCTGAGCGGCGCCTTCATCTCGCCGCGAGGGGATGCGGCCCTGGTGGTCGTTACCCCCGCCAGGGCGGAGATCGACCCTGAAGGAGGACGGGCGCTGATGAAGGACCTGGAGGCCGCCTACGCCCGGGTGCGGGACGGCTCGGAGCTGGCGCTCGACTTCCGCGCCGTGGGCGGGCCGCTCTACGCGGCCCAGGACGAGGCCCTGTTGCGGCAGGACCTGAGCCGTACCGCGTCGGGCTCGGCGGCCGGGGTGGCTCTCCTGCTGCTGCTCGGCTTCGAAGGCGGCTTCATCCCGCTGGTCATCCTGGCCTCGGTGCTCGCCGGCCTGGTCTGGACGGTCGCGACGGCCGCGCTCTGGCTGGGCAGCATCACAGTCGTGGGGGTCGGCTTCGCCGCCGCCCTGATCGGCGTCGGGGTCGAGTACGGCATCCACGGCGGAGCCCGCTTCCGCGAGCTGCGCCTGCGCGGCGAGAGCCTGGCGGCGGCGCTCGCCAGCACCTTCCGCGACCCCGGGCCAGGCATCGTCTCGTCGGCGTTCACCACCGCGGCGGGGCTCGCCGCCCTCTGCCTGGCGCACTTCCGGCCACTGCGCGAGCTGGGGCAGGTGCTCACGGTCGGGGTGCTGGCGATCCTGGTGACCACCGCGACGATCGGCGCGGCGCTGCTGATGCTCGATCCCCGGGGTGTAAAGCCGCGCCCGCCCGCGCGCCTCTGGCGCCGGGTGGGGCAGCCGGCCCTGGAGCGCACGGTGGACCTCGCGGCGCGGCGTCCAGGATGGATCGTGGCCGGAGCCCTCCTGCTCACCGCCGTGTCGGTCTTCGGCGTCGCGCGGCTCGACTTCAACGCCGACATGCGGTCGCTCCGGCCGGCGGACCACCCGGCGGCCGAGGCCGAGCGGCTGCTCGTTGAAAGCTTTTCCGTGGGTCTCGACACCTTTACCGTGGTGGCCCGCGGCCGGGACCTCGGGGATGCCTTGGAC
>JBKKAU010000694.1:0-6343 GCA_046714475.1 Thermoanaerobaculia bacterium | reverse complement strand
CCTCCAGGATCGCGCCGCCTTTCACCAGGGCGATGCCCTCGAGGGTCGCCTCGAACAGGTTGCGGAAGCGCTCTTCGCTGCGGCGGATCTCCTGCTCGGCGCTGCGGCGCTGCGCGATCTCCTGCTGCGCCTGCTCGTAGAGGTGGATGTTCTCGAGCACCGCGGCGATCTGGTTGGCGACCGTCGACAGCAGGTGGATGTCGCTCCGCGGGAAGTAGTCGTCGGGGTCGCGCCGGCCGATCAGCCAGACGCCGAGGGTCTCGCCCTGCAGGACGAGGGGGAGCGCCAGCCGTACCCAGGGGTAGGAGCCGGGAGGCTCGAGCCCCGGGTCGAGGTAGCGCCCGCTCCGGAGGAGCAGCTCCTCGAGGTCGTCCTCCGCCGGCGCCGGCGAGCCGGCGGGCAGCCCTTGCTCGTACAGGGCCTGGGGCCGGGGGGCGCCGAAGAAGTAGAGGGCCGACTGCCGGATCAGCAGGGTCGGCAGGATCTCGCCGGTGACGACCTGGGTGAGGATGGCGCGGTCGAAGGCGGTCGAGATCCGCTCCGAGACGATGCCGATCACCTCTTCCGGGGTATGCCGGATGCCGAAGACGTGACGGTCCACCATCTCCTGGAAGCGGCCGTGCAGGAAGGGGATACCCGAGACGAACAGCATCGACACGGCGAAGAGGGCGGTGAACCGGTGTTCGTGGGACAGCCGGCTGTTGACGGAGAAGATCGCCATCAGGTAGAGCGTGAAGCAGACGGAGAAGAAGCTGTAGATCCCGAGCAGCCGGTTGGCGCGCAGCTCCAGGGCGCCGATGTGGTGCTTGTAGATCGCGTAGATGTAGCTCATCGGCATGATGGGGATGGCGATCAGCGAAGTGCTGAGCAGCCAGGGCTCGATCTCGCGGGTGTCGATCGACGGCCCCTGGGGCCCCGACAGGATGCGGGGCAGGACGAGGAGGAACAGGACGATCGGTCCGAATCCCAGGGCCACGCCGTAGAGCATGATGCGGACGGCCAGCTTCATTGCCGAGCCGCCCGGCAGCATCAGGCGCAGCAGGAGCAGCAGCGGCGCGAGGACGATCCCGGCGAGGAACCACCAGACGTAGTTGCGGTCCCCGAAGAGGCGAAGGTAGTCGAGGACGATGCACACGACCGAGCTGGCGTAGAGCAGCGTCAGGAGCTGTTTCCGCCACCGCAGCAGGGCGTCGGGGAGGATCAGGTGGAGGTGGACCGAGAGCGGCAGGAACAGCCAGATGAAGATGTGGAAGACGACAGCCGAGCCGCCAACGTGGCGTGACGAGGCGAGGCCGGAGGCGAGCCAGACCGCCGTCACGTAGCTGAAGAGGACCAGCACCAGCCAGCGCTCGTCCCGCGGGCGCAGGAAAAGCATGGTCACCGTCCCCATCAGCCAGAAGATGACGGGGAAGAGGCCGGTGAGCGTTTCGGTGAACGAAGGGTTCCGGTAGGGGGCGGCCTTCACCGTCAGGGTCTTGTCGCCGCGCCGGACCTGGAGGGTCACCGTGCCGTCCTTCTCGAAGGAGTCGAGCAGCCTGAGCCAGCGGTCCTGCTTGAACTCCTTGTAGGTGACGCCGCCCATGGCGAGGATCTGGTCGCCGACCTGGACGCACTCCACCGGCGCCCCGCAAGGAGTGGTGGAGACCACCCGCCAGGAGGCGGTGGCGGCGAAGCTCAGATGGGGGACGAAGCCGACGTAGACGTAATAGGAGCAGGTGAGCAGGACGAGCAGGGAGACCGAGCCCCAGAAGAGGTTCACCCGATGCGCGGGGAGGCGGTGTCCGGGGATCATCCGCATTCGAGGGCCAGGACCTCCGGCTCGCCCGCGCCCACCGACTCCAGCAGGTGGCGCAACGGCCGCATCTGGACTTCGAGCAGCCGCTCGATCGGCCGGGGGTCGGCCAGGGGGATGCGGCCGAGGAGCTGCCGGGCCTGTTGGGAGAGCTCGATCAGCTTCAGCGTGCAGTAGCTGACCGCGCCGCTGCGCAACAGGATCTTCTGGGCCGCGGCGAGCGCCGCCGGATTGCCGGCGCGGGTCGCGAGGTGCAGGAACTCGTCCCGTTCCGGATGCTCCGCCGTCATCGCGTACAGGATCGGCAGGTTGTGGAAACGGCGGCGCCAGTCGGCGCCGGCGGGCGTCTTCAACGCGTCCGCGAGGTCGTCGCTCACCTGGATGAACCGGCCCATGACGTATCCGAGGTGCCGCATCGGCTCCGCCACCGCGTCGGGCGCGCCGCCGAGGCGGGCTCCGACGGAGAGCGCGAAACCGAACAGAGGCGGCGTCTTGGCCTCCAGCACCTGCCAGTACTCCTCTTCGCTGCGAAGCGGTCGTGTATCTAGATTCTGCCCGAAAGCGGTCGCGAGCGCCATACCCGCCAGGCTCGCCTGCAGCGCGGCGCGCCTCTCCGCGTCATCCGCGCCGGGGACGGCGTCGTCCAACACCCGGTGCGCCGCGGCCTGGAAGGCCAGCGCGAGGTTGGCGACGGGACCCGCGCCCAGGTGGCGGTAGTCGCCGTCCGGCTCCTCGTCGAGCATGTCGTCGACCAGGTGGATGCTGGTCAGGGCGCAGAACACGGCGGCGGCTCCCGGCAGGGCGGCCTCTTCCGTGCCTCCGGCCGCCAGGGACGCGGCGAACGGATAATCCCAGAGCGACTGCCCTTCCCGGTGGACCGCCCGTTCGACCAGGCCGGCCATCTGCGGCCAGGCGGAAACCTCTGCGATCGCGCGGACCCTTGCTTTGACCAGTTCGAACTTCATCGGGACGGCTCCTCTCTCGATGAGCGATGTTGCGGATGGACGGCGGCGGCCGGCAGCCCAGGGGCCGCCGGCCAGGTCGCGGAAGGCGTGGACGCGGCGGCCTAGCTCGCCGCGCCGGGGACCGGCTCGGACCACTCGGCCCAGGTGAAGAGGGAGGCCCCGCCGGGGCTCTGGGTGAGCAGGCTCTGCGCGTCCTCGGCCTGGCTCAGCTTGCGCAGGGCGCGGAAGAGGGCGTTCTCGGTCTGGGCGGAGACGAACTTCGAGTGGAAGTCGCGGATCGACATGGGCGTAGCTCTCCTGTTTGGGGATCGGGCCCCAATAAAAAGGTTTTAAAAAAACTACAAAGGAACAGCGCGGCTTCGACGGAAAAAGATCAGGGCAGAGCGGGGCTCATCGTAGAGGTTCCTCCAGAAATAGAAAAAGATAAAAATCACGAGGGGAGCGCCCGCTCCGGGCCGGAGAGGCGCGCACCTCCATCACACGGGACATATAGTGCCACGAGAGCGCGCCAGAAGGACAGTCTTTTCCGTTTCGCGCGGCGAAAAACCTCAATCGAGCGGGATGTCCGGCGGTATTTCGATACCGGTGGCGGCGAGCAGCTTGTCCAAGGGGGTCAGGTGGAGGTCGACGAGCCGCGCCAGCGGCCGGGGGGCGCGCAACGGGATCCGCGCCAGGCTCTCCCGCGCCTGTCTTCCGATCCCGACCAACCGGAACGCGCAGTAGCTGACGGCGCCGCACCCGACCAGGATGCGCTGCGCCGCGGTCAGGGCTCCGGGCTCCGAGACGCGGGAGGAGAGGCGTTCGAACGCCTCGCGCTCGGGGTGCCGCGCCGTCAGCGCGTAGAGGATCGGGAGGTTGTTGAAGCGGCGCTGCCAGTCGGCGCTCGCGGGCACCTCCAGGGCGTCGACCAGGTCGTCGCTGACCTGGGTGAAGCGGCCCAGGCAGCCGCCCAGGTCGTGGAGCTGCCTCACGGTCTCGGCCGGGGCGCCCCCGACGAGGCCGCCCAGGGCGAGCGCCGTGCCGAACAGAGGCGGCGACTTGGCCTCGACCACCCGCCAGTACTCCTCTTCGTCCCGGGGACCCTGGACGTCCAGGTTCTGGCCGAAGGCGGTCGCCAGGGTCATGCGGGCGAGGCTCTCCTGCAGGTCGGACCGCGTCCCGGGGGCGACGGCCGCCTCCTCCAGCAGACGGTGGGCCAGCCCCTGGAGCGCGAGGGCCAGGTTGGCGGTCGGGCCGGCCCCGAGGCTGCGGTAATCCCCGCTGGGGTCTTCGTCGAGGAGGTCGTCCACCAGGTGGATGCTGCCGACGGAGCAGAAGACGGCGGCGGCGGCGGGCAGGGCCGCCTCCGGGGCGCCGCCGACCGCTTCGCAGGCGATGACCGGATAGTCCCAGATCGGCCGCACCTCCTGGCCGAGCGCCCGGTCGATCAGCCGCACCATCTGCGGCCAGCCGGCGACCTCGGGGTGAGCCAGGAGGAGCTGCCGGATGTCCTGTCTCATGCGCCGGATCAGGAGGGGTCGGAGAGGTCCTGCGCTCCGTGGCCTCCGGTCCGGGTCGCTTCCCAACTCGGCCAGCGCTCGGCCTCGCTCTCCGCCATGAGGGTCTGGGGATCCATTTCGCTCAGCTTGCGCAAGGCGGTGAACCAGGAGCTCTGATCGTCTTTCGCCGCGAACTTCGAATGGAATTCATGAATAGACATTTGTCGTCTCCCTCGTATTGAAATGTCATTATAAAAACAAGGGCGCGATGGATGGGTCGGATCGGCGGCTCAAGGCGGATGTCTGGCCATCTCGATTCCTCCCCTTGACGAGTTGCGGTCGTGGAGTGCTCTCTAAAAGAGATAGTGTCTCCACGAAGAGGTTCCGTGGACAAAACTCCGGAGGATCTTGAAATTTTTTCGCGGGGACCGCTCAGGAGGGGGGCGCCGCGGCGCTGAACAGGCTGGGCTGGCTGGCGCGGCCGGGAGCGGCGGCGGCGCGGAAGATCTGGGCGAGCTCGGCGCCCGGGAGAGGCTTGGAAAAGAAATAGCCCTGGCCGTAGTCGATGCCGAGCATGCGCAGCGTCTCGGCGTCCTCGGCGGTCTCGACGGCTTCCATGATGGTGGCGGTGCCGGCGCGCTCGGCCATCTCGGCGGTGCTGCGGACGATGATCTGCTTGAAAGGGTCGCGCGCCAGGTTGCGGCAGAAGGTCCCGGAGATCTTGAGGAAATCGGGACGCAGGTCCTGGAAGAGGTTGAGGTTCGAGGAGCCCTCGCCGAAGTCGTCGAGCGCGATGCGGAAGCCGCGCTCCCGCAGGTTCTGCAGGGTCGCCGCGAAGGCCCGCGGGTTGACGATGGTCTGCTGCTCGGTCAGCTCGAGGACGATGTCTTTCTCGTCGAGCCCGGCGGCGTGCACGGCTTCGCTGAGCCGGGTGGCGAAGCCGGGGTTGGTCATCGAGCGCGGCTGCACGTTCAGGAAGGTGGTGAGCCCGCCTCCCAGGCGGCGGACCTCGGCGAGAGCGGCCTGCAGGCAGATCAGGTCCACCTTGAACAGCAGCTCCTTCTGGGCCGCGTAGGCGAGCAGGACCGTGGGGCTGCCGAGCACCGAGTTGGCCGGGCCGCGGGCCAGGCCCTCGACGCCGAAGACCTCGAAGGGGTCGCCGCCGTCGCGCAGCTTGACGACCGGCTGCAGCACCGAGCGGATGGGATGGGCGACGAGGAAGTCCTCCAGCAGCTCCACCCGCTGCACCTCTCCCGTGTCGCGGGCCGAGGTGCCGCCGGGCCGCTTGGCGAGCAGCAGGTGACGCAGCTCCGCGAGGCCGCCCGGCTTCTCCAGCACCGCCGTGACGCCGAGGGCGGCGCACAGGGCCCGCACCTTGTCGTCGACGAAACCGGAGAGGACGTAGACCGCGACGTCCGGGAAGTGGGTGGTGACGAAGCGGATGAGCCGCAGGCCGTCGAGCCCGCCGAGCCCGGAGACGGAGAGGTCGGTGACCACCACGTCGAAGCGGAACTGGCCGAGCAGAGCTTCCGCGGCCTCGATCTCGAGGCAGGTGGTCAGATGGATGCCGGGAGCCCGCAGACACACCGCGAGCATGTCGACAACCATCGACTCATCATCGAGGACTAAGACTCGGAGCACGCGCGTAGTATAGCGCCATTTTGCAAAGTCACCCCATCCGGACAGGTAGGACTTTCTTTTTCATCCGAGCCGGCCGGCCCGCCGCAGGCGCTCGAGGTGGGCGAGGATCTGGCGCTCGGCCAGCGGATGGGCCTCCTTGGGGACGTCGTCGTAGACCGCCGGCAGCATCTCCCCCGGCTGGCGCCGTCCGTCGCTCCAGGCCTGGAGGATGCGCTCCTCGCGCCACAGGCGGTGCCGGACGTACTCGCGCAGCTTGGCGACGGCGTCCTTGACCGCCGGGCCGTGGGCGGGGAAGAGGGTGCGCGGCGTGAGGGCCGCCATCTTCTCCAGCGACGCCAGGTAATCGTCCATGTCCCCCTCGGGGGGATCGACGACGATCATGCCGATGCCGGCGACCATGTCGCCGGCGAGCAGCGAGCGGTGGGTCTCCTCGAAGAAGCAGAGGTGTCCGCGGGCGTGCCCGGGGG
>JBKKAU010000693.1:0-5975 GCA_046714475.1 Thermoanaerobaculia bacterium | reverse complement strand
GCCTGGAGCTGCGCCAGCGCCCGCTCCTGCGTCTCGACGTCCTCCTCCAGCGACTGGACTTGCCCAGCGTAGCCGAGGCGGTAGACGGAGAACGCCCCGGCGTTGGCGAGGAAGAACAGCACGGCCGGCAGCCAGACCCAGAGGCGCTGGCGCCAGATCGAGTCGTGCCCGGTCACGGCGTCTGCCCTCCTTCATTCACCGCCGGCGGAACCGGCGTCGCCGAGGGGAGCGCCTCCTCCTCGACCACCACCGACGGCTCGCGCCGGCCGGGGGCCTCGACGACCCCGGCGGCGGCGGCGCCGGCCGGCTGGTAGTACACCGTGAGATCGAACTCGATCACGCCGTCCTCTCGCCGCTCTTCGCGGGTGGGGTTCGGGTCCTCGAACGCGGGATGCGCGTACAGGTTGTCGACGAACCGGGACAGCGCTTCGTCGCTCTTGGCGGCGCCGGCGATGGTGAGCACCGCCCGGCCGTCGTCGTTGCGGCCGCCACGCGCGACCACGCTGCCGCCCCTCTCCTCCTCGACGACGCCGGCCGGGGAGAGGCGGGTGAGTCGCACGTCATCCGGCAGCACCTCGGCGATGCGGTCGAACAGCAGGCTCCAGGAGAAGGTACGCTCGTCGATCTTGCGGTTCAGGTACTCGACTTTGTCGTTATGCCCGACAAGGTCGTAACCCTGGATCCGTTGCCGGAGCTGCGAGATCTTCTGCCGTTCGCCGCGGACCTGGGCCTCCATCCGGTCGAGCTCGGCGCGCATCTCCCGGGACCCCGACAGATAACGCCAGAACAGCGAGACGTTGCCGAGCAGCAGCAGGGCGCCCAGCAGCCAGAGCAGCAGCGCCACCCGGACCACCGGCCGGGTGTTGACGAACGGCCGGCGCGACAGGTTGAGAGCCGCGCGTCGCCGCGGCGCCGCCGGAGCCTCGGCGGCCGTCACGGCGACCGGAGGCGGGTTCGGGCTGGCGAGGCTCATGCGACCTCCTGACGCGCCGCGCCGAGCATGGGGGCCAGATCGCGCCAGGGCGGCACCGCCGAGCCGTCCTCGGCGCGCACCGCCGGCAGGTGACGGCCGTCGAGCGGCACCGCGGGCCGGCCGAGCCCTTCGGCCAGACGGTCGATCCACAACGGCTCCAGCTCCGGCGGCGCCGCCAGCAGCAGGCCGCCGATCCCGGAGCCGGGGAAGTTCTCGTCGAGGAAGTTGCGGGTAAGCTTCAGGTCGCGGGCCACGAAGCTCGCCCGCGCCGACTCGGGGAGCGCCCCGGTGAAGCTCTTGTAGCGGTGGAGCACCGGCTCGCCGCCGTGCGCGAAGACCAGCGTATAGCCGGCGTCCTCGACCACGACCAGCGCGGTGAAGGTGCCGGGCGCCCCGGCACCCTGCTCCAGAGCGGCGATCAGCGCCAGGCTGGTGTTGGTGATGCGCCCCAGCCGTACGCCCTGGGCGGCGAAGGCGTCCTCGACCTGGGAGAGCAGCTGGTCGACCGCGAAGCCCAACAGCAGGCGCCGGGGCTCCTCCTGGTTGGGCAGCGGCGACACCTCGGCGGCGCCCAGCCGCAGCTCCTCGACCCGGAACGGCACCAGGCGGCGCAGCTTCCAGCGCAGCACCTCGTCGCGCGCGTCGGCGGCCTTGGGCAGCTCGCCGCTCTCGGTGAAGGTCACCCGCAGCCAGCTGTCGGGCACCACCAGCGAGGCGTCGCGCACGCCCTGCAGGCCCTGGACCAGCGTCGCCGCGATCTGGCCGAACGCCGCCGGGTCGCGCAACGGCCCGCCGAGCGGCCCGTGCTGGAAGGCGTCGCGCGGCAGCGCCGCCTCGCGCCAGGAGCGGAAGCGGAAGCCCTGGCGGTCGCGCAGGAACTGCCCGTAGCGCAGCCGCCGCTCGTCGAGGAGCACGACGTGCGGCGGCGCCGGCACGGGGTCGAAGCCGAGCAGGCGCATCCACCAGGCGCCCGCGCCGGCGCTATTCCACGAAGGTAACTTTGTTGATCTCACGCAGCGTCGTCACTCCCCGGAGGACCATCTCGAGCGCCGACTCGCGCAGAAAGGTCATCCCTTCTTCCTTGGCGGCGCGCTTGATCTCGGAGGCCGGACGGCGGTCCAGGATCAGCTCGCGGATATGGTCGGACAGGTCGAGCAGCTCGGAGACGGCGAGCCGGCCGTGAAAGCCGGTGCCGTTGCACTCGATGCAGCCCGTCCCTTCGTAAAAGGTGAAGTCGGCGTAGACCGACGAATCGAGGCCGCTCTCGTCGAGCTGCTGCGCCGGCAGCTGCACCGGCCGCCGGCAGTGCGCGCAGATCTTGCGCACCAGGCGCTGCGCCAGCACGCAGTTGAGCGCCGAGACGAAGTTGTAGAGGTCGACGTTCATGTTGAGGAACCGCCCCAGCACGTCGACCACGTTGTTGGCGTGGACGGTGGTGAAGACCAGGTGGCCGGTCAGCGCCGACTGGATGGCGATCTGCGCCGTCTCCTCGTCGCGGATCTCGCCGACCATGACCTTGTCGGGGTCGTGGCGCAGGATCGAGCGCAGGCCGCGGGCGAAGGTCAGCCCCTTCTTCTCGTTGACCGGGATCTGTGTGATGCCCTTCAGCTGGTACTCGACCGGGTCCTCGATGGTGATGATCTTGTCTTCCGAGGACTGGATCTCGGAGAGGCAGGCGTAGAGCGTCGTCGTCTTGCCCGAGCCGGTCGGGCCAGTCACCAGCACCATGCCGTAGGGCTCGCGGATGAACTTGCGGAGCTTCCTGAGCGTCTCGTCGTCGAAGCCCAGGATGTCGAGCCGGAGGTTCTTGAACTCCTTGCTCATCGTCTCCTTGTCGAGGATACGGATGACGCAGTCCTCGCCGTGCACCGACGGCATGATGGAGACGCGGAAGTCGATCGTCCGCCCTTTCAGCCGCAGCTTGAAGCGGCCGTCCTGCGGGATGCGCTTTTCGGCGATGTCGAGCTCCGACATGACCTTGATGCGGCTGATGATCGTCTGGTGATGCCGCTTGTCGATCGGCTCCATGGCCTGGTAGAGCACGCCGTCGATGCGGTACTTGATGATCACCTCGGTGTCCCGCGTCTCGATGTGGATGTCGCTCGCCCGGCGCTGGATGGCGTTGAACATGGTCGAGTCGACCAGCTTGATGATCGGGCTGGTGTCGGCGCTGATGCGGTCGATCGACAGCACCTCTTCGCCGTCCTCGTCCTCCTGGACGAGCTGAATGCGGAAGTCCTCGCTCGCCTCGTCGAGCACCCGCTGGGCGCTCTCCGACTTCTGCAGGATCTCCTCGATCGCCGAGCGCACGCCGACCTTGACCTCGACCGGCTGGCCGAGCAGCATCTCCATCTCGTCGATCTTGGTGACGTCCGACGGGTCGGCCATGACCACCGCCATCCGCCCTTCGAGCTGCTCCTCGGGGATGAAGCCGTAGCGCAGCATCAGCTCGAACGGCACGCGGCGGAACAGGTCGTTGTCGATACGGAACCGGGTCATGTCGACGAACTCGAGCCCATAGCGGTCGGCGAAGGCCTCGGCCTCGCGCCGCTCCAGAGCCAGGCGCTGGCGCGCCTGCTCGGGGGTCTCGGCCTCGATCTCCCGGCTCTGGACCGGCGCCGCCGGCGCCGCCTTGCCATTCATCACAACCATCGTACGCTCCTCGAAAACCTACTCCAGAAGGTGCTAGAAGCTTGAATTCCCGAGCACCGAGAACAACGGCAGATAGATCGCGATCAACAGGATCGCGATGATCAGGCCCATGAAGACCAGCATCAGCGGCTCGATCAGCGACAGGATGCGCTGCATGCGGGTCTCGATCTGCTCGTCCAGGAAATCGGCGACGCTGCTCAGCATGTCGTCGAGCGAGCCGGTCGCCTCGCCCACCTTGACCATGTCGATCGACATGTCGGTGAACACTTCGCTCTTTTCGAGCGCCGCGTGGAACGGCTTGCCCTCCCGCACCATCTGGATGGTGGGCTCGATGCGGCTGCGCACCCAGGCGTTGCTGACCGCCGAGACGGCGATCTCGAAGGCCGGCACCAGCGGGATGCCGCCCGTCAGCAGCGTCGCCAGCGAGCGGCAGAACTCGGCGAGCGAGAAGCGGTGCAACACGCCGCCGAGGAACGGCAGCCGCAGGCGCAGGCGGTCGAGCGCCAGACGGCCGGCCTCCGTCCGATTCCACGAACGCAGGAAGAACACCCCGCCGACAAGGATCAGCAGCAGCACCGGCCAGTTGCGGTTGGCGAACGCCGACACCGCCAGCAGCATGCGGGTGATCAGCGGCAGCTCGGCGTCCAGGTTCTCGAAGAAGACCATGAACTTGGGGACGACGTAGATCGCCATGATCGCGATCATGGTGGCCGAGAGGCCGACCAGCACCGCCGGGTAGATCAGCGCCGAGACCACCCGCCGGCGGGCGTCCAGGACCAGCCGCATGTAGCGGATGAAGCGGCGGATGACCCCCTCCAGCTCGCCGCTCCTCTCGCCAGCCTTGAGCGAGGAGGGGTACAGGCGCGGGAACAGCTCGCCATGGGCGGCGAACGCCTCGGAGAGGTCGGCGCCGCTCTTGACCTGGTCGCGGATCTCGGTGAGCACCGCCTTGAAGTGCTGGTTCTTCATCCGCTCCAGCATCAGGTCGAGCGCCTGGAGCAGCGGCAGGCCGGCCTTGAGCAGCGCCGCGAGCTCCTGGTTGAAGATCACGAAATCCTGCGGCGGGATGCGCTTGCGGCGCCGGCCCAGCTTGGGCAGGCCGGCGCGCGCCGCGCCGCCGCGCCGCCGCACCTCGAAGACGTGGAGGCCGCGCTTGCCGAGGTCGGTGCGCAGCGCCGACTCGTCGGCGGCGTCGAACATCTGCTCGAGCACGCGGCCGTCCGGCGTCCCGATTCTGCACTGGAACTGCATCCGTCCCTCTCCTACCTCTGCGCCCGCCGCGCGGGTTCACCGTGCCGCACGGTCAGCACGACCATGAGCACCTCGCGGCTGCTCTCGCTCTTGGCGAACCCCAGGCTCATCGGCTGGTCGAGCCAGAGGTTCAAGGTGGTATGGATCAGCGGCGCCGCCTTGCCGTCCTTGCCGTCGGCCCGGCGCAGCACCCGGAAGTTGTTCAGCTTGACGCGCCGGCCCTGGGCCAGGGTGCCGAGGCGGAAGCTCACCTCGAAGCCGGAGCCCATGCCGTAGGTCACCGCCTGCCCCTCCTGCGTCGCGAGGTTGGCCTGCGCCTGCATCTCGTAGGTCTCGTAGGGGAGCAGCTCGCGCAGCCGCTGGGTGAGATCCTCGGGGAGGTCCGAGCGCTTGACCGGCGGCGACACGATGGCCCGGCTCGCCTTGACGATGAAGACCTCCAGCTGGAACGGCCGCGCCGGATGGTCGAAGTCGCGCAGCACCGGCACGATCCTGCGCAGCGCCGCCATGGTGTCGCGCACCACCAGGGTGTTGTCCCCCGGCTGCAGCTCCACCGTGCCGCGCTTCGACAGCAGCGGGTGGATCAGCGCCAGCGCCTCGGCGGCCGGCTTGTGCTTGAACGCGTAGGCGTGCAGGAACACCTCCTCCTTCCCGGGGGCCTGCGCGTACAACGCGGACCCGAGGAGGACAACCCACAGGAAGCTCGCGAGGATTCGGCGAACGGGCGGCATCAGAAGATCCAGGTGTCTGGCGCGGGAAAGCGGACTGCACCGGCCGGACGGCTCAACCCTCGAAGCTCTCGTCAACGATCATCACCACCGCGAGCTCCGGGCTGTCGATCTGGTAGACCCGGGCCTCGGGACGGTTCAGGTTCTCGATCAACGGCTGGTCCAACTCCATCGCGGCCGCCAACCCGGCGGCGGGCTGGAGGGCCTCCTCCTGCAGCGGCATCCTGCCGCTCCCGGCCTGGCCGGCCAGACGCATCCGCCAACCGTCGTCGCCGCCCAGGGGCAGGGCCGCCGCCGCCAGCACCGCGGCCGCCACGTGGCGGCGCCAGGAGCGCCATCCGGCCAGGCGGCGCGGCCGGGCGCCGGCGCCC
>JBKKAU010000692.1:0-2180 GCA_046714475.1 Thermoanaerobaculia bacterium | reverse complement strand
CTGGAACGCGGCATAGAGCGCGGTCATCTCCCGCACCTGGAGGTCGAGCGACCAGCCGTCGCCCACGATGTGATGCATGGCGAGCAGCACCACGTGGCCGTCGGGCGCCAGCCGGATCAGCAGCGGCCGGAGCAGCGGCCCGCGCCCAAGGTCGAACGGCCGCATCGACTCCTCGCGCAGCAGGCGGAGGGCCTCGTCTTCGAGACGCTCCAGCGCCGACAGATCGACCAGGGGAACGGCGTAGGCCTCCGGGGCCGGAGTCACGACCTGCGCCGGCCGGCCTTCCGCCTCCACGAAGGTGGTGCGGAGCGTCTCGTGGCGGCGGACGGTCTCGAACAGGGCGCGGGTCAGAGCCGGCACGTCGAGGTCGCCCATCAGCCGCTTGGAGATCGGCAGGTTGTACACCGGCGAGCCCGGCTCCAGCCGGTCGAGGAACCAGAGGCGCTCCTGGGCGAAGGAGAGCGGCAGCGGTGAGCCGTCGCGCGGTATTGGAGCGATGGGAGCGATGGGAGCGATGGGCTCGATCGGCGCCGTGTCCTCCCCGGCCGCCGCGGGCCTCTGCTCCCGTACGCGCCCCCGAATGAGGACGCCGAGGCCGGCGACGGTCGGCTCCTCGAACAGCGCGCGCACCGGCAGCTCCACGCCGAAGCGGTCGCGCACCCGCGAGATCACCTGGGTTGCGAGCAGCGAGTGCCCGCCGAGGTCGAAGAAGTTGTCGAGGACACCCACACGCTCGGTGCCGAGCAGCTCGGCCCAGACCTCCGCCAGCTCAGTCTCGACCGGGTCGCGCGGCGCCTGGTAGGCCCCTTCGGAGCGGGCGGAGTCCGGCGCGGGCAGGGCGGCGCGGTCCACCTTGCCGTGCGGCGTGATCGCCAGCGCGTCGAGCATCACGAAGGCGGACGGCACCATGTACTCGGGGAGCCGGTCGCGCAGGAACTGGCGCAGCCTGGGCACGAGCCGGCGGGCGAGCCTGGCGCGCAGCGGGTCGTTGGCCCACTCGCTCCAGGGACGCTCTTCGGGCTCCCCGTCCTCTCCGCCGACGCGCAGCACCACGTCGTAGCGGAAGCGGGTCATCTCGTTGTCGAAGCGGCCGCTCTTGCCGAGCACCTCAACGCCGCGGATCGCCGACGTCGACCCGGCGAGCGCGTCGAACAGGGCCGGATCGACGACCAGCTCCTCCTCGTCCGCCACGCGGCGGCGGACGCGCCGCCGCAGCTCGCTGTCGGAGATCCCGGCGGAGATCCCGGAGGGCGCGACGGCCTGCTCGACCGACAGGGCGAAGGCTTCGAGGAGCGGCAGGCTCCGCACGTCGCCCACGAAGACCGCGCCGCCCGGCGCGACGGCCCGCACCGCGCCCTGGAGCACGCGCACCAGGTACTCCACCCCCGGGAAGTACTGCGACACCGAGTTGAGGACCACGAGGTCGAAGCCGCCCGGCTCGACGCCGCTCCAGTCGTCGGCGGCGCGCTCGTCGAGGGTGACCTGCATGCCGTCGACCTGCGGGCGCAGCCGGTCGAGCGCCACGCGCGAGAAGTCGGTGCCGTGGTAGCGCTCGACGTGGGGCGCGATGCGGCGCAGCAGGATGCCGGTGCCGCAGCCGATTTCAAGCACGCGCCGGGGCCGCAGCGCCAGGATGCGCGCGGCGGTGGACTCGGTCCATTCGTGCATCTCCTCTTCGGGGATCGGCAGCCCGGTGTAGCTGCTGTTCCAGCCGGTGAGCTCGGAGCCACTGCCGTAGGTCTCGTCGTAAAGCGTCCGCCAAGCCTCGACGTGCTCGGCCGCGATGTCCTCAGTCGTGGCCCCCTCCCGCGCCGCCTCCTCGCGCACCACGTAGGCCACGAGCCGCTTCCCCTCCGGCTCCTCGCGGGCGGTCACGACCGCCTCGCGGACCTCGGGGTGGCTCGCCAGCGCCGCCTCGACCTCGCCGGTCTCGATGCGGATGCCGCGCAGCTTGACCTGGCCGTCGAGCCGGCCGAGGAACTCGAAGCGGCCATCCGGGAGCTGCCGCGCCAGGTCGCCGGTGCGGTAAAGCCGTCCGCCGGGCTCGCCGAACGGGTCGGGCACGAAGCGCTCCGCGGTCAGCTCCGGGCGACCGAGGTATCCGGCGGTGACACCGTCGCCGGCGATGCAGATCTCGCCGACCGCGCCGATGGGCACGGGTTCCAGACGCGGATCGACGA
>JBKKAU010000691.1:0-26817 GCA_046714475.1 Thermoanaerobaculia bacterium | reverse complement strand
CAACCCCGGCGGCGTTCGGTCCGCGAGTACTGGCTGCAACGGCACGCCCGCTCCTGACACTCACTGCCCATCCTCTCGAGCGCCCGGCCGGGATGTTCACCACCCGGCCGGGGCCAGAGTGCTACTGATACGTCACCACGAGCTGCGGCCGGTTGGCCGCGGTCTTGGCGTCGCCCGAGTGATAGCCGATGTAGTCGTTGCCCGCGTCATCGTTGTCGTCGAGGTTGAAGTAGACGCGGAGCTGCGTCGTCCCCGTCTTGCTGAGGGCGGCGAGGCTCGCGGCGTTCAGGCTGCCTTCCGACCAGGCCCCATTTGCGGCGGCGTTGCTCAGGCTCGCCGCCTGGACAGCGGTGGCCGTGGCTTGGAAATCACCCGCCCGGAGCGTGGTCGACCCGGAGAGACCGCCTGCCTGGACGTCGGCCCGGCAGGCGCCGTGCGTGGTGAAGGGGTTGGTGCCGCTCGACGTGCCGCGGCGCAGGCGCAGGGTCGCCGAGACGATCGTGGCGCCGTCGGGGATCGGCGAGGTATTGAAAGAGACCACGGACTTGTACTGGCGGTCGCCGGTCGCGTCGCCCACCCGCAGGGCGCTGGTGGTGGCGGCGGTGCCGCCGATGGAGCCGCCGGCGTTGGAGGTTTCGGACGACTCCAGCACCCAGCCGTCCTGGGCGGCGACCGAGGTGAAGGTGACGACGGTCGGCGGCGTCGACGGACAGTACTGGGCCTGCTTGCCGATCACGGCATACGGGCAGGCGGCATGCTCGAGCAGGTAGAGGACCGCGGCGCGGTTGCGGGCGGTCTGGGCCGGGATCACCTCGTCCGGGGGATAGAAGCCGCCCTGTCCGGACGTCGCCGGGAACATCTCGAAGATAAAGGTGAAGATGCGGTGGACGCCGTAGTTCCAGTCGCCGATCGTTCCATCGGCGATGTAGAGCTCGCTCGCCTGCATGGCGGTGTAGCCGTTCGTCGCCGCCATCGCCTGGCCCATCGCCACGTGGATGTCATGATCGTCCTGGGTCATGTCGGCCGGCACGTCGGCGAAGGTATAGCCGTAAGGCCAGAGGATCAGCTCGCTGTAGGCGTGGAAGTCGATGCTGGACGTGATCTGCTGTCTGCCGCCGATCACGCGGCTGTCGACGAAGTCGCGTACCACCGCGGCTTCGGGGGAGGAGAAGGGGGCCGCTCCCCGATAGCTGAAGCTGTCCGGCGTGCCGCTGCTGCCGCCGCAGCAGCCCCATTTGTATCCCCAGTTGCGGTTCAAGTCGGTGCCGGTGTCGGTCGAGCCGGCGTTGGGCTGGCGGTTCTTGCGCCAGGAAACGTAGGTGCCGGTCGCGATGTCGTATTCACCGCCGTCCGGGTTCATGTCGAAGACGATCCAGATTTCGCGGCCGTTCACCAGACTGGTGATCTGAGGATCGGTTCCGTATTCGTCCGTCAGCATCTTCAGGGTGTAGAGGGCCATTTCGACGGTCAGATGCTCGCGGGCGTGTTGGTGATGGGTGAAGAGCACCTCGGGCTCGTCCTCGTCGGTGCCGACGTTGTCGGAGATCTTGCCGGCCCAGACCGTGCGCCCTTCATACGACAATCCCAGGGAGAAAAGGGAGAAGATCGCCGGGTGGTCGGACGCGGCCTGCTGGAGCTCGGCCACCATTTCGGCGTAGTCGTGGTAGGCCGAGTCGGCCGCCGGAAAGGCCTTGCGGAATTCTTCCTGCGTCCCGAACCGCACGAGCTTCAGGCGCAACCGCTCCAAGGCTTCGGCTTCGCGGCGCGTGGCTTCGACGAGGACGTAGTCGTGGCCGACCTCGAAGATGTCCGCGCCGGTGGCGGCGATGGCGGAGCGGGTGCGGGCGTCGAAGACCTGCGAGATCTTGTACGTGGCGGTCTCTTCGGCGGTCTGCGCGGCGGCGGGGGCCGCCAGGCCGAGCCCGAGCAGCAGCGCGAGCGCCATCCCGGACAGGAGCCGGCGATGGCGGGCTCGTCGATTTCTCAAAAGTCTCTCCATTTCTCTTGCCAAAAGGTTTGGGCCTACTTGGTATTGTAAAGCCTTCGTTCAGGAGGACGCATGAAGATCCGCCGAGCCACCGTCGAAGATTCGGACGAGCTCACCCGGCTCGCCCACGAGTCGAAGAGCCTGGGGGTATCCGCAGCGCTGGATCGAGCTCTGGCGCGACGATCTGACGCTCGATCCGGAGCTCATCGCCGGCAACGAGTACTACCTGGCCGAGGACGGCGGCCAGATCCTGGGCTGCTTCGGGCTGATCCCCGGCGAACCGGTCTGGGTCCTCGAAGACTTCTGGGTCCGGCCGGCCGCCATGGGCCGGGGAGTGGGGCGCGCCCTGTTCGAGCACGCCCGGAAGGTGGCGGCCGAGGCCGGGGCCACCGTCGTCGAGATCGACGCCGACCCCTACGCCGAGCCGTTCTACCTGCGGATGGGAGCGCGCAGGGTCGGAGAGGTCCAATCCGAGGTCGACGGCCAGCCCCGGGTCCGCCCCTTGCTCCATCTGGAGGTCGGGGCGGTCTGACCTCTCGCCTCTACCAGCCCGCGAGGCGGCAGTTGGAGGCGAAGAGGTAGTCGTCGGAGGCCGAGTTGAACTCGTCCTGGCACGACGCGCAGCAGCTGTGGTGCTGCTCGCAGCGGTCGTGCTCCCCGCAATCGACGGTCCAGGCGCTGGTGCCGACCAGGGCGTCGCAACCGGCGCCGCAGCGCGAGCGGCAGTTGTAGGCCCTGGGGCCGGTGGCCAACGTCTCGTTGATCAAGCCGTGACCGCTCCCGTCATGGGCCAGCGAGCGCGAGGTGATGCCGCACAGGTTGGTCCAGCTCTTCTCGAACGGTGCCACGATCCGCGTCAGGCGGACCTCGTCCAGCGGGTGGTCTCCCCAGAGGCGCGCCGCCCGCAGGAGGAGGTCGGCTTCCGGGGAGCCGTCGCGAAGCGAGCGGCCGAGGACGACGGCGAGGGCACGGAAGACGAAACGGTCGGCCGGCCCGATCCGGACGCCGTCGGGATAGACCGTCTCGGCGGTCCGGGCCGCGGGGTCCACGACCAGGGCGAGCGTGCCGCGGCCGTCCGGCAGGTCGTATTCGAGGAGCACGCGGCCGTCCAACTGCTTCGTGCTACGGAGCTCCAGACCTCCGAGGGCCGACTTGAAGCTCCCTTCCACCCGCGCCCCGAGCCGCTGGACGCGTAGCCCCACCTCGGCGAGATCGGCCACCGCGCCGTCCTTCTCCGTGTAAGCGATCTCCGGAATCCCGATCGTCTCGAGCTGCTCGAGGCTCAAGCGCACCCGGATCTCGCCGGGCTCGCGCGCTTCCAGGACGGAGACGGCCTCGGGAGGCAGCGGAGGCTCCTCCTGAGCTTTCAAGTTGGGAACAGTCACCGCCAACGCCAGAATCAGGCAGACACGCTTCGACATCGTCAGCTCCTCCTCGTGAAACGGTTCTACAAGGAGGGGTGCGGACGGGCCGGCAGGGCGAGCCAGGCTGGAAGGGAGTCAGAGAGGCCAGAGCAGGCGTTCGAGCTCGTCGAAATCCCGCACGCGGTCCTGCCACTCGACCAGCTTGCTGAAGCGGTGGAGGAGCAGCATCCGCGTCAAGCGCGCGCTCAAACCGTGAGGAGCGGCCGTGCCGTAGCCATAGCCTTCCAGCAGCGCCTGGACCAGCGCGGCATCCCCCAGGCTCAGGAACGTGCCAGGCCCCAGGAGGTCATATTCGCTGAATCCGACCATCGCATCGCCGAAGTCGATGAGGCCGGACAGGCGCCAGGCGCCTGCCTCCCGGGTCATGAGAAGGTTGCCCGGGGTGTACTCGCCGGTGAGGATGGCCGGCTGAAAGCTTTCGGGAAGCACGGACCGGGTCTTTTCGAGATAAGGCCCGATCTGATCGAGGAGGTGCGGCGCCAGTCCGCGCCTCTCATGGTGGCTCCTGCACCTTTCCGCCTGGCCGGTGATAAAACCTTTCCATTCCGGCTCCAGCGCCGTCAGCGGTCCGGGAGGGATGGACTGCACCTCGGCGGTGAGCTGTCCCACCGAGACCAGGATCGCGCGCTTCTCCTCCTCGGTACATTCACTCCAGACTTTCGAAAGCGGGGTCCCTTCGACTCTCGTCATGACGAGGTAGGGCCAGCCGCCGGTCTCGCCGTAGATCACGGTCTCGGGGATGGCCACGCTGAGCCGCCCGCGGAGGTGTCGCAGGGTGAGCCGTTCGCTCTCGTACTGGTGGCGCATGATCGGCGGGAAGAGCTTGATCACCAGGTCGTCGCCGAGCAGCGCGACCAGATTGCTCCCTTCGCCGGCCGCGCGCAGCTCCGCCCGGCTCAGGCCATGGGCTTCGGCGATCTCCGCCAGGACCGGCACCCAGCGCCGCGGCTCCAGGCGCAACGCATCGAGCTCGGCCTCCGTCGTCAACGCGGGTAGCACAGGCCCGGGCGTCAAGATACCTTCCGGTAGACCGTCGGCTGGCGGCCTATGCTGAAGCTCTCGACGGCGATCTTCCGGTCGCTCAGGAGTTGCTGGACGGCGCGGTGGAGCGTGGCCCGGGGCGGCGCGTAACCGAGGACGCGGACGAGCTCCGGCTTGTCGAAGATCTCCGGGAGATGGGAGAGCGCCTCTTCGATATTCTCCAGCACCTCGCCGCGCTCGAAGACCCTGCCCGGCGGCGGAGCTTGTGTCTCACTCGGAGTTTGTGTTTCACTGCTTTGCGTCTCACTGGTGGCGGGGGGAGCCTCCTCCAGAGGCGAAGCGAGCCAGAGCGCTTCGAGGGCGCGCACCCTGGCTTGGTGGCCCGCCCGGACCAGCTCGAGATCGGCGTGGAGCTGCTCTGCGAGGGCACGCTTGCGCTCCTCGTACTCGTGGTATCTCATCCGTCCCTCCCGGAGATGTGCGGCGTGAGCCTAGCGCCTCTCCCGGGCGGCCCGCAAGAGAATCCGGACGACCGCGGAGCGTCTCGCAACAGCTCCGCCGCTCTTCCGGACGGTTCACCCCGTGATCCGGACCGTCCAGAGCTCGGGGAAAATGGTTCGCCCCGAGATCCGGACGGTTCGCAACCCGGGGCGGACGGTTTGCCCCGAAGTCCCGACCGTCCGCCCCGAATTCCGAGCTGTCCGCAACTCGGGGCAGACGGCTCGTCCCCAGCTCCCAACCATCCGCCCCCGAGTCGCCAATCGTCCGCCCCTGTCGCGCATCCGCCGGGACTCCGGGGCGGTGCGTACCTTGAAAATCGCAAGTCCGATGTTAGGATTTCAAGGTCATGATCTGGCTCGTCGAGCGGCAGCGGCACCGGGATACGCTGCAAGGACTTCTGGAGCGGCACCCTATTGTCGGCATTTTGGGAGCCCGGCAGGTCGGCAAGACCACGCTCGCCCGGCAGTTGGTGGCTCGCTATGACGGCCCCGTCACCTTTTTCGATCTCGAGGATCCCACGGACCTGGCCCGGCTGTCCGAGCCGATGCTGGCCCTGCGCGACCTGCGCGGTCTGATCGTCATCGACGAGGTCCAGCGCCGCCCGGACCTCTTTCCGGTTTTGCGGGTTCTGGCGGATCGGCTGGAGAGGACGTCCCGGTTCCTCCTTCTGGGGAGCGCATCCCCGGAGCTCCTGCAGCAGAGCTCCGAGTCGTTGGCGGGCCGTATCTACTACCACGAGCTCGAAGGGTTCGACCTCGAGGAGGTTGGGACCGAGACCGGCGAGCGGCTCTGGCTCCGTGGCGGCTTTCCGCGCTCCTTTCTGGCCGCGACGGACGCGGACAGCGCCGAGTGGCGGCGCGGCTTCGTCCGCACCTTCCTCGAACGCGACCTTCCCGGGCTGGGCATTCAGGTGCCTCCGCAGACCTTGCGCCGTTTCTGGACGATGATCGCCCACTACCACGGACAGGTATGGAACGGGGCCGAGCTCGCCCGCGCCTTCGGGGTCTCCGCCATGACGGTCCGGCGCTATCTGGACCTGCTCACCTCGGCGCTCGTGCTCCGGCAGCTCCCGCCCTGGTTCGAGAACCTCGGCAAGCGCCAGGTCAAGTCGCCCAAGGTATGGGTCGCCGACAGCGGCCTTCTCCATACGCTCCTGGGGCTGGAGACCCGGGAAGACCTGGAGGGGCACCCGAAGGTCGGGGCCTCCTGGGAAGGATTCGCCGCGCGGGAGGTGATCGCGAGACTGGGCGCGCGCCCGGAAGAGACGTTCTTCTGGGCGACGCACGCGGGAGCGGAGATCGACCTGCTGATTGTCCGCGGACGGAGACGGTACGGATTCGAGCTCAAGCGCACGGCCGCCCCGCGGGTCACCCCTTCCATCCGCACGGCCCTCGCGGACCTGGAGCTCGAACGCGTCGACGTGATCTACCCCGGCGAGCACACCTTCACGCTGGCCGAAAGCGTCCGCGCCGTGGCGCTCCGGCGGCTCTACGAGGACCTCGAACCGCTGAGGTGAGGGGCGGGCGGCGACAGAGCCCTGCTCAGGGCTCTAAAAGATCTCTCCTGTCTTGAAGTTGGCCGTGACCGTTCAAAACCATCCAAAACGATCTGCTGCAAAGGTGAGCACGGCGACCGTCACGGTCCATGCCAGGATCCAAGGACCACGCCGGAGGAGGATCTGCTTGTCTTTGACGACTCCCATGAGGAAAAGGGAGAGACCTACAACCCAGATGAAGATGCCTAGGGCGACGGCCTTCCTCAGCCAGATCTCCAGGGTTTCAAACAAGAGAACAAAGAAGATGACCCGGATAGTCATCTTGAAATTCTCGTTGCCTGATTTTGCGGGCGACTTGTCTGGTTTGGCTTTCTCTGTATTTTCCATAGATAGCCTCTAAAGAGGAGGACGCGTCCGGATGACGCAGCCGTTATCCATTATCCCGCAGCTCCCCCAACCGCCTCTCGAGAAACCGCCGTTCCGGCTCCTGCCGCGCGAGAGCCAGCGCCCGTTCGTAGGAGGACCGGGCTTCCTCCGTCCTCCCCAGGCGGCGGCAGAGGTCGGCCCGGGCGGCGTGCGCCAGGTGATAGTCCTCCAGGTCGCCGCGCGCGAGGATGGCGTCGATGAGGGCGAGACCCGCCGCGGGGCCGTCGCGCATTGCGATGGCCACGGCGCGGTTCAACTCGACGACGGGAGAGGGATCGACCGGCGCCAAGATGTTGTGCAGCCCGACGATCTGCGCCCAGTCCGTCGAGGAAGCGTCGGGCGCCTCGGCGTGGACGGCCGCGATCGCGGCCTGCAGGGTGTAGGGGCCGAAGCGGCGCGACCGGAGCGCCTGTTCCACCAGCGTCGAGCCCTCCGCGATCCGCTCCCGGTCCCACAGCGAGCGGTCCTGGTCGTCCAGCAGGATCAGCTCGCCGTCCGGCGAGGTGCGCGCGGCGCGCCGCGATTCGTGCAGCAGCATCAGACCCAGGAGCCCCATCGCCTCGGGGTCGGGCAGCAGCTCGACCAGCAGCCGTCCCAGACGGATCGCCTCGCCCGAGAGGTCGGACCGCGTCAGCGACTCCCCCGAGGAGGCGTAATACCCCTCGTTGAACACCAGATAGATCACATGAAGCACGGCGCCCAGCCGTTCCGGCAGCTCGGCGAGCGGCGGCACTACATAGGGAATCCGCGCCTCGCGGATCTTCGCCTTGGCGCGCACGATCCGCTGGGCGACCGTGGAGGGGGTGGTGAGAAAGGCACTCGCGATCTCCTCGGTGGTGAGGCCGCAGACCTGGCGCAGCGTCAGCGCCAGCTGCGCGTCGGGGGGCAGGGCGGGATGGCAGCAGGTGAAGATCAGCCGCAGCCGATCGTCCTCGACGTCCTCGCCTTCCCAAGCCACGGGGTCGCCCGGACCGGGGTCGACGCGCTCGGCATGCTCCGCCACCGACGGGTCGAAGCGGGCGCGCCGCCGGATGCGGTCGATGCCCTTGAAACGGCCGGTCGACACCAGCCACGCCCGGGGATTGGCCGGCGGGCCTTCGCGCGGCCAGCGCTCCAGCGCGGCGGTGAAGGCGTCGTGCAGCGCCTCCTCGGCGAGGTCGAAATCGCCGAGAAGGCGGATCAGGGTCGCGAGGACGCGGCGCGATTCGGAACGGTAGACGGCGTCGACTAGCCCTTGCACGGCGGATGCTCTTCGATCGGCCGCACCTCGATGCCCCATCCCAGCTCCTCGCCCATGCGCGCGGCCGGATGGAGCGAGGCCACCTGGATGGCCTCGTTCAGGTCCTTGGCTTCGATCAGGACGAGCCCGCCCACCACCTCCTTGGTCGCCGCGAAGGGACCGTCGGTGATGGAGAGCTTGCCGTTGCGGAGCCGCAGGGTCGTGGCCCCCCACCCGAGGCTCATGCCGGAGATCAGGTGGCCGCTCTTCTGGAGCTCCTCGTCGTAGGCCTTGCAGTTTCGGATAAGAGCGTCCATCTCGCTCTGGGTCATCGCGTTCGACTTCTCCTCGTCACCGTAGGCCAGGCACAGGTACTTCATCGTTCTCTCCTTTTTCGTTGTTGAACGCCTCTGGACGCTCATTAGTCGTTCGGGAGAGCCCGGAATCGACAACAGGCTTCCTCTTTTTTCAGGGACGGGCGCACGCCGCGGCACGGTCGAGCAGCAGGCCGCGTTCGCGGGCGTTGCGCGTCAGCGACGCCGCGCGCTCGAACTCCGCCCGGGCCTCGTCGAGGCGGCCGAGCTTCGCCAGGAGGTCGCCGCGCACGCTCGGCAGGAGATGGTAGCCCGCGAGCGAGGGCTCCGCGGTGAGCGCGTCGACGATCTCGAGACCCGCCGCCGGGCCGAACGCCATCGCGAGCGCCACCGCGCGGTTCAGCTCCACGACCGGAGTCGGCGTGACCTGGGCGAGCGTCTCGTAGAGCGCCGCGATGCGCATCCAGTCCGTCTCCGCCGCCGTCCGCGCCCGGGCGTGGCAGGCGGCGATCGCGGCCTGCAGCGCGTAGGGGCCTTGGGCGCCGCCCAGCTTCTCGGCGCGCTCCAACGCCACGAGGCCGCGGCGGATGAGGACGCGGTCCCAGCGCGCGCGGTTCTGATCGAGCAGCAGGACGGGCTCTCCCGAGGGGCCGGTCCGCGCCCGTGACCGCGACGCCTGGATCTCCATGAGCGCGACGAGGCCGTGGACCTCCGGCTCTTGCGGGACGAGCTCGGCCACGATGCGGCCCATCCGGAGTGCCTCCTCGCAGAGCGCGGGCCGCATCCAGTCGTCCCCGGCGGTCGCCGTGTAGCCCTCGTTGAAGATGAGATAGAGGACTTCAAGCACCGACGACAGACGGGCGGCGAGCTCGGCGCCGCGGGGGACTTCGAAGGGGACGCGCTTCTCGGCGAGGGTCCGCTTGGCGCGGACGATCCGTTGCGCGACGGTCGGCTCCGAGACAAGAAAGGCGCGCGCGATCTCGTCGGTGGTCAGGCCCCCGAGCAGGCGGAGCGTGAGCGCGACGCACGCCTCGGTCGAGAGGACCGGATGGCAGGTCGTGAACACGAGGCGCAGGAGGTCGTCGCCGATGTCGTCGTCGATCGCATCGAGGTCCGGCATGGTCCTCTCCTGCTGGAGCTCGAGGTCGCGGCCGAGCTCCTCATGCTTGCGCTGGAGCCGTTGGCCCCGGCGCAGCAGATCGATGGCGCGATGCTTGGCGGTGGCCATGAGCCAGGCCCCCGGTCTGTCCGGGACGCCCGACTCCGGCCACCGTTCGAGGGCGATGACGAGAGCGTCCTGCGCCAGCTCCTCGGCGAGACCGACGTCGCGGACGATCCGCGCCAGACCGGCGATGAGCCGGGCCGACTCGATCCTCCAGACCGCGTCGATCGCACGATGCGCACGTTGCGTCTCGGAAGCCGTCACGGCTGCCGATCAGACCATCTTCATCCGCCCCTCCGCAAGACCGGAGGCGGCGCCGCGGCTACTGCTTCTCGGCCATTTGGGCGCGCAGGCGCTCCTCCTGCTCCCTGAGCTCGGGCGTGAACTCGGCACCGAAGTCGTCCGCCTCGAACACTTGGCGGATCTCGATCTCGGCCTCCGTGCCCGGCATGGGGTTGGGGATGCGCTTGACCCACTCGATCGCCTCTTCCTTCGACTTCACCTGGATCAGCCAGAAGCCGGCGACCAGCTCTTTCGTCTCGGCGAAAGGCCCGTCGGTCACGATCCGCTTGTCGCCGGAGAACTTGACCCGCGCCCCCTTCGAGCTCGGGTGGAGCCCCTCGCCCGCCAGCATCACGCCGGCCTTCACCAGCTCTTCGTTGTACTTGCCCATCTCGGTCAGGAGCTCCTCGCTCGGGAGGACGCCTGCTTCGGAGTCTTTGTCGGCCTTGACCAGGATCATGAATCGCATGGTTGGATCTCCTCGTGGTTCCGGTTAGGAGCCGGGCTTCCGGACGTTTGCGGCCGGCGTGAACCCTCGCTCTATCAGGACGACGAACGAGGCGCCGCGAAATCGACACGCCCGGACAAAATTCTTCAGCGCCGGCTTTCCCGGGGGCGTAGGCCGAAGAACCCGCGGTCGAGGGAAAACCGCCCCGGGCCCATGGCGAGCAGTAGCAACGCGATACACAAGAAGATCGCCGCCAGCTCGTACGAGGGGCCACCCGTCATCGACACGAAGGGGTCGCCGTTCACGATGGCATGGAGCGAGAACGCGACGGCCATCGTGCAGGCGATGCCCAGAGAGGCCAGAGGCGTCAGGAGCCCCAGGATCCAGGCCAGCCCGCCGCCGAACTCGGCGAGCGCCGCGAGCCCCTGGAGGAAGCCCGGAACGGGCGCTTCCGGCCCCATCCAGCCGAACGGGTTCTGGATCTTGGTCCACCCGTGCATCATGAAGGCCAGACCGGCCACGAAACGGAGCAACAACAGCGCCACGTCGGCAAACGTCGAATGCTCTGGTACCGACAGGAATCTCTTCATGGTGTCCCCTTTCGGACTGCGGAAATCGTTCTTTGTGGAGTGTCAACCGCGCGGCGCGTGCTGCTCTTCGAGGGCGCGCTTGCGCTCCTCGCGCTCGCGGTACCTCATCCCTCCCTCCCGCGGAGGTGCCGGGAGAGCCTAGCGCCTCTTCCGGGCGGTGGGCAAGGGAGTCCGAACGGCGGCGGAGCGTCTCGACCCCGGCCGTCCGCATCCCCACGACTTACCGGCAAGCCTCGAAGCTGGCACAGTGATAGCCTTTCTCTGCTTCGAATGTCGAACTCAAGGAGATGACATGTTCCTGACCCTCTTGGTCGTAACGTTCTCGATTTCCGCGCTCTGCTCCTTCGGCGTCGCCCGGATGTTCGACGCGCCGATCCGCACGATCCTGGACCGGGTCGTCGCGGAGGCGCTGAGCGGCGCCTGGCACCGGTACATCCAGTTCGCGATCTACGTGGTCGGCATTTCCGGGGGAGTGCGGATCTGGGATCTGGAGAAGTACATCACCCCTCGCGGCAAGGACGATCCCGTCATCGTCCTCAACAGCGACCGCTGGGTTCTCGAGGTGTACCGAACGATCATCGAGACCTTGCAAAGCATTGCCTGGATGCTCCTGGTCTTCTTCGTGGTGGCGCTGATCGCGCTGGTGATCGTTCGCGCCTTCGAGCTGCGGGCGGAGCGAAGGCCTCCCCGCGAGGCCTAGCTGAGGGGGCCTCTGTACCGGGTGTTCGGGCCTACGCCCTCCTCGCAGCGCCATCCTTCGGCAAGGTACGACGCGAAGTACTCATCGAATTCCTGCTCCTCCTCGAACGAGTACATCCGGTCGTCGACGTTGTCGAGGAGCTCGGTCCAGACTTCGATGGCGCCTGATTCCTGGAAGGTGACCTGCGTGACCTGGAACGCGAAGTAGTCGCCCACCGTCTCGTTCTGGAATTTGACGAACTCTCCGACCCTGGGCACGACCGCCATCGGGATGGTCTTGGTCAGGTGCGCCCATCGCGTCCGGGTCGCCACCCAGATGCTGAATTCGATCTGTAGAGACATCAACAAGTTTTCCTCGTGTGGCATCGCTTCTATTTCAACGGGCCGCCCGGCGGAAAAGAAACCAGGCCACCACGCCGATGGGCAGATAGAAGACCGTGGCGCCGATCCGCTGGAGAAGCCCTTGGTAACCTCGCGTGTCGAGGCCGGCCATTCCGCTCATGATCGGGATCAGAACGATGAACAAAACGGCGTTCACGAGGAGATAAGACTTCATAGGTTCCCCTCGTTTCCACAGCGCGGCGGCGAATAGCAGGGGCAGCAGGAACACGCCAATTCCGAGGAGGCCCGGATTATGCCTCGGGTCAGGCAACGGGAAGGACCCGGCCCAGATGCCCGCCAGCCCCGTCGACGCCAGGGACATGGACGTGAGCCAGGCCAGGACCGGGACGGTTCCAAGACGCCGGAGCGCGCGCAGGAAGCCGGGAGAGGCGAGCAGGGCGGCGACCCCGGTAGTGATGGCCCCGGCATTGAAGAGCGCTGGAAAAGTCGACCGGTCCGATCCGAGCTCGCTCGCCACCTGGCTCAAGAAGCTATAGCCGGGATAGAACGGCGCGGCGGCGATCTGAACGCCGAAGTAGAGGAGCGGGACCGCTACGCCCATGCCGAGCGCCGCCGCGGTAAGCTGGTCTTTCATCATAACGCCGATCTCTTCCCTTGAGCGCTCTCATCCCTCTGGATCGAGCCCGGGCAGGCCGTCCAGGCTGAGCGCGTTCTTCTGGCGCCGATACTGCTGGAGCCCGGCCGCTCCTTTGGCTTCCGCCACTCGCGGGAGCGTATCCCGCTGCTCCAGGTACTCGTACCGGGGGACACCGAACCCGCAGGAATCGCTGATCCGGTCTATCGAAGCTCGCACGATCGCTCTCGCGCCCGGGTAGGAAGGGAACAGCGCCAGCAGGCCGTCCCAGCCCGGCGTGTCCGGTGTGACGGCCTCGCCTTTGCCGTGCAGGCGGACGATCTTGGGACCGCCTGAGAAGGCGCAGAACATGAACACGATGCGGCCGTTCTCCCGCAGGTGGGCGATCGTCTCGATGCCGCTGCCGGTGAGGTCCAGATAGGCGACCTCCCGGGGTCCCAGGATGCGGAACGTGTCCATGCCTTTGGGAGAGCAATTGACGAGGCCGTCCGCGGCCAACGGAGCCGTCGCGACGAAGAACATCTGCTGTTCCTGGAGCCACTCGGCCAGCTCCGGGGTGATTTCATCGTAGATCTTGCCCAAGTTGCCTCCCTGGAATTCTCTCCATCGTATAAAAAGCCCCCTCCCCAGAGGAAGGGGGCCTGAGGAACGGAGGGGTCCAGCCGTCAGTTGGTCCGGAAGTCGACCTCCCAGGAGGTCAGCGTCCCGGTGTCCGCCGAGGCCAGGTCGCGCACGCGCAGCTTCCACGCGCCGGTGATGGCCTTGCCGGTGAACGCCGTGAGCGCCTGGTTGGGGGCTGTCAGGTCGGCGTAGACGGTCTGGATGTTGTCGAGGGTGCCGCCCGCCCGGTTGTGCAGCAGCACCGTGGTGTTGTCCGGACCGATCAACGCCACCTCGAGGTCGCCCTGGTAGGTGTGAGTGATGGCCACGCGCACTCTCAGGCTCACGACCGTCCCGGTGGCCGCCACGTTGATCGTGCTCGTGACGCCGGTCGTGTTGTTGTCGGGGATCGCCGTGCTGGCGGTCAGCGTGGAATAGCCGTTGAACGTTACCTTCCACGAATTCAGCGTGCCGGTGTCGGCCGAGGCGAGGTCGCGGACCCGCAGCTTCCAGGCGCCTGCCGTGTTCTTGCCGTTGAACGCGGTCAGCGCCTGCGCCGAACGGGTGGTGATGTGATAGGTCGTGTTGATGTTGTCGGTCCCGGCGCCGGTGCGGTTGTGGAGCAGGACCGTGGTGTTGTCCGGACCGATCAGCGCTACTTCCAGGTCGCCCTGGTAGGTGTGGGTGATCCCCGCGTTGACGCTGACGCTGGTGATGGTCATCGAGTCGGGTACGTTGATCGTGCTGGTCGCGCCCGTGGTGTTGTTGTCGGGGATCGCCAGTGCGGGCGAGGCCGAGAAGGTCAGGACCTGGTTGCCGCCGCCGCTGCAGGCGCTGGTGGTCGCCGAGGCCTGGGCCGAGTTGGCCGAGGTGCAGGCGCCCACCGCCTGGACGACGTAGTGATAGGCCGTGTTGCAGGTCAGGCCGGTGTTGGAGAACGACGTGGTGGCCGAGGTACCGACCAGGGTATACGGGCCGCCGCTCGTCGTCGAGCGCAGGATGTTGTAGGACGTCGCGCCCGCGGACGCGGACCACGACACGTTGACCTGCGTCTGGCTCGCCGCCGTGGCGGTGACGCCGGTCGGGACCGGCGGCGGCGTGCAGGAGACGCCGCCGAAATCGACGATGGCGAAGCCCACGTTCTCCTTCTGGGGGTTGGTGGAGGAGCCGGGGAAGAAGTGCCGCGAGTCGACCCAGGCGAGGTAGGCCTTGCCGTTCTTGACGTCGAGGCCCATGTACTCGCCGTACTGGTTGGGATTGCGGTTGGGGTTGTCGGAGGTGTTCGCGGAGGTGTAGCTGATGCCGCTGTTGTTGAACTCGGTCGACGGCTGGCTGGCCTTGACGTTGGCCTCGAAGCTCACGCCGCAGTTGGTCGAACGCGCCGTGTAGTACTCCACCCTGCGGTTGTTGACGTCGTTCCGGGCGTCGTGCCAGGCCACCACGACATGGCCGTTGGACTGGTCCACCTGCAGGAAGGGGTGGAACTGGGTGCGGCCGGCAAGCCCGTCGTCGTTGACCTTGACCGGCGCCGACCAGGTGGTGCCGCCGTTGGTCGAACGGCTGACCCAGACGTCGGTTTCGGTCGCTCCGCCCGTGGTCCAGTCGCCGAAGGTGGTGTAGAGCGTGCCGTCGCAGGCGCCGCCCGAGTTGTCGACGTCGATGGCGCCGAAAGGTCCGATGCCGCGGCTGTCGGCGACCGGCGGTTTATTGGCTCCGGAGAAGCCCACGAGATTGAAATCCCGTACCTGGACCGGCGAGGACCAGGAGACGCCGCCGTTGGTCGAGCGCGTGTACCACATCCGCTCGTCGCTGCAGGTGGAGGTGCCGCAGGCCAGGGAGTCCCAGACCACGTGCACATTGCCGTTCTTCTGCACCGCGATCTCGCAGCCGAGGTCGATGCCGCCGACCGGCGCGGTCGGCAGGTCGACCTCGGTCCAGGTCGCGCCGTTGTTCGAGGAGTAAGCGAACTTCTCGTTGTTGGCGCGGTCCCAGCAGGTGTAGTGGCGGCCGTAGAAGGGGCTCGTCGGGGTGTTGTCGATGGCGTAGAAGTTCTTGTCCTCGAGGGCGGTGGTGCTCCAGGAGTTCTTGATCACTCCCTGGTTGACCCAGGTGGCGCCGCCGTCGGCCGAGCGCGCGACCACCATCGCGTACTGGGTGGAAGTGATGCTGCTGCAGAGCAGCATGTAGTTGAGGAAGACCTCGTTGTTGTCGTTCCAGTAGAGCGCCGGGTCGGAGCCGACGATGGTGCCGGAGCAGGTGCCCAGGGCGAATACGTTGTTCGACGGCGCGCAGGTGTAGTTCCACGTCGTACCGCCATCGCTCGAGTAGAAGACCGACTGCGTCTGGTTGTTGTTGCACGCCGCGCCGGCGTTGCCCCAGGTGTTGGCGCCGGCGACGATCTGGTTGGTGTTGCGATGGTTGACCGCGATCTGGATCTCGCCGTCGTACTCGGCAGGGGCGGGGAGATCGGTCGAGGCCACGTTCCGGTTGGTGCCCGTCGTGGCCTTGTTCCCTCCTACGATCTCGCTGCCGGTGTCGACGGGAAACCGGCTCAGCCACTGGTTGACGCGCTCGTCGCCGTACTGCTCGCGCGCCAGCGGCTCGTTGAGCTCGATCCACCGGATGTGGAGCTCTTGCATGTAGCTGGGTATGAAGATCTCATAATGCTTTACTTCCATGTCGATCTCTAGATACTCGAGCGGCGACAGCGGCATTTTCTTCAGGTAGGCGTCGACTGCCGCGCGGTCCCTGAGGTTCGCGCTCGCCCGCTGTTCCAGCCCCTTGATGCCGGGGTCGCGATTGGCGGCGTCGTAGGCGGCGCGGACCTTCTTCTCCTGCGCCTTCGACATCGTTTCGTCCGCCTGGGCGGTACCGGTCGCCACGAGGGCGAAAAGACATAGGGCTCTGCACCGGATTCTTGTCATTCGCTGCATAAAAGCCAAACCTCCTCCATCCGGAGTGACGACCTGGGCCGGCTCATCCGGCCCGGGACAACGCACGGGAAGCAGGGCTACGTCTGGCTCTCAGCGCCTGGAATGGATAGGAACGGTCGCGCAGGGACATCCAAGCTCGCGAGCCCGCGGCCTTTTTATTTGGATTCTGCAGCCCTACCAGAATTGGTGCGTGGCGGGGCTAAAGCGAGCCGCTGCTAGTCGCGCTCTTCTCTTCCAGGCTGGAGACCACCGCCTCTGCCGTAGACAGGCCGGCATCCTCCGTGAAGACGTATTGATGGGTTTCGTTCTGGGGGAGTCTTGAGGCACGTACTGCAGCTCACGGATGTGATCGAGCGGTGGCATCGGATCTTTGCTCCTCCAGCGCAACTCCAATCATATCTCTACAGCACCGGCGACAGCCAGCGCGCCATCCGGTCGCTGATCTGATGGGACAGCGGCCGGCTCTTCCATACCTCGGGCAGCACTTCGATCGAATTTTCGACGTCTTCGAGGAAGACCTGCTCCATCCGTCGCGCGGTCACTTCGTCCAGGATCACCAGGTTGCATTCGGAGTTGAAGAGGAAGGAGCGGAAGTCGAGGTTGGTCGAGCCGACGATCGAGACGTAGCCGTCCGCGGCCAGGCTCTTGGCGTGGAGGATCGACGGCTGGTACTCGAAGATGCGGACGCCGTGGTCGAGCAGGGCGTTGTAGTAGCCATGCCCGGCGTGGCGGACGATCTGCACGTCGGTCTTGCCCGGCAGCAGGAGCCGGACGTCGACGCCCCGGCGGACCGCGTCGCCGAGGATTCCGACCGCCCGGTGCCCCGGGGCGAAGTAGGCGTTGGTGATCCAGACGCGCCGGCGCGCCGCGGCCACGACCGCGGCCAGCACCGAGGCCGACTCCGCCTGGCCGCGCTTGGGGCGCGAGTCGAGGACCAGGACGCGGGCTCCCGGCGCCTCCGCCTCCTCAGCGGACAGCGGCTCGAATTCCAGCGGCGCGCCGCCCGCGTGAAGCCAACCCTCGGAGAAGACGACCGCCATCTCCCAGGCCGCGGGGCCGGTCACCTGGACGTGGGTGTCGCGCCAGGCCGTACCGGGACTGGAGGATGGCGAGCCGTACTCCTCGCCGATGTTCATGCCGCCGGTGAAGGCGGTCTTGCGGTCGACCACCAGGATCTTGCGGTGGTCGCGGAACGGCTGGTACCAGAGGTGGGTGAAGAGCGGATGGAAGAGGAAGACCTCGATGCCGCGCCGTTCCATCTCGCGCCAGAACTCGGCCTTGGTCTCGAACGAGCCGAGGGCGTCGGCCACTACGCAGACCCGGACGCCGCGCGCGGCGGCGGCCGCGGCCTCCTCCAGGAACAGGCGGCCGGTCCGGTCGTCCTTGAAGATGTAGGACTCGAGCAGGATCTCGCGCTCGGCGGCGAGCACCGCCTTGTGCATGGCGGCGAACGCATCCATGCCGCGGAAGAAGACCTCGGCGCGGTTGCCGCCCAGGATCGGCGCGCCGTCGATGCGGCGCAGCAGAACCTCGAAGCCGGGGTCGAAGACGCCCTTGGGCAGCGCGCCGGCGAGCCGTCCGACGCGGCGGGCCCGCAGCTCGCGCGGCAGCTTGCGGCCAGGCCGGGGACGGAGGAACGGCCGGAAGCGGCGCCAGCGCCGGCGGGGTCTCACGAGCGTATCGTTTCACAGAAGGGTCGAGCCCGGGCTTGGGGATAGAATCCGGGAGACCCGGCCGTAGGCCGAGGTCGGGAGGTGCCCCATGAAGCCCAGCCTAGCCGTCTCCTTTTGCGTGTTGCTCCTCTGCGCGGACATCCTGCTCGGCCAGGCCGCGCCGGCGGGCCCGTCCGGGAAAGACCAACTCACCGGCCGCGCCGAGCGATTCGTCGACCTGCTCGTCCGAGGAAGCTTCGAGGAGGCGGCGCAGGATTTCGACGACACCATGAAAGCGGCGGCGCCGCCCGCGAAGCTGCGGGAGATCTGGCAGTCGCTCCAGGGCCAGCTCGGGGCCTTCAAGCGGCGCACCGGCGTCCGCGTCGAGTCCGCCGGCGCCTACCAGGCCGCCTTCGTGACCTCCGAGTTCGAGCGGTCCACGGTCGACCTGCAGGTCACGTTCGACGCCCACGGCCGGATCGCCGGGTTTTTCGTCGTCCCGGTCCGGGCTCCGTCCGCGCCGTCCGCGCCGTCCGCGCCGGCCGCAGGGAAGGACGCCTTCCGCGAGCGCGAGGTGAAGGTGGGCTCCGGCAAGTGGGAGCTTCCCGGGACGCTCACCCTGCCGCAGGGGAAGGGGCCTTTCCCGGCGGTGGTCCTCGTCCACGGCTCGGGACCGAACGACCGCGACGAGACGATCGGGCCGAACAAGCCGTTCCGCGATCTGGCCTGGGGGCTCGCCGCGCGCGGCATCGCCGTCCTGCGGTATGAGAAGCGGACGCGGCACTACGGCGACGAGATCGCCGCGGTGTCCGGGCTCACGGTCCAGGAGGAGACGGTGGACGACGCGCTTGCCGGCGTCGCCTTGCTGCGCAAGACCGAGGGGGTGGACCCGCGCCGGGTCTTCCTCCTCGGCCACAGCTTCGGCGGCATGCTGGCGCCGCGTATCGGCAAGCGCGATTCCGAGATCGCCGGCTACGTCCTCCTGGCGGCGGCGACGAGGCCGATCGAGGACGCCATGATCGAGCAGCTCTCCTATATCGCGTCGCTCGATGGCGCTGTCGGCGAGGACGAGAAGAAGCAGCTCGACGGTCTCAAGGGCGAGGTCGCCAGGATCAAGGCCCTGACCGATGCCGCGAAAGACTCCAAGGAGCGTGTCCTGGGCGCGCCCCCTTCCTACTGGCTCGACCTGCGCGGCTACGACGCGCCCGCGGCGGCCAGGAGTTTGAACCGGCCGATGCTCGTCCTCCAGGCCGAGAGCGACTACATGGTCACGATGACGGACTTCGCGGCCTGGAAGAAGGCGCTCGAAGGCCGGCGGAACGTCACCTTCAAGTCGTACCCGAACCTGAACCACATCTTCGCCGAGGTCGAAGGCAAGGACTCGCCCGCGAGCTATATGAAACCCGGCCGCGTGGCCGAGGCGGTGATCGACGACATCGCCACCTGGATGAAGAGTGTGCCGGCGCCCTGGCTGCGGCCCCAATGAGGTCCATGAAGCTCTGTCCGAAGATCCTCAAACCGGGGCGCGCCAGGGAGGACCGGAGGTAGACCCCGGTCCTCGTTGGGCTGAGGGATGAACGTTGTTACGTCACCGGAAGGGTGTTAGTCCTTCGGCTCTTTGGGGTCTTTGTCCTTCGGTGGCTTGGGTTCCTTTTCCGGCTTGAGGTGGCCGGGGGGGAGAGGGCAACCGTTGGGATCGATGGAGCAACCGTTTTTGTCCCAGAGCGTCGTCAGCGAAGACCAGACGCTGGCGACGAACCCCCCATCCTCCTGGACGAAGAGCCTGGGCGTTTCGTTTCTGCCGCCTGCCTCGGAGGCCGGGAGCCAGGGACTCTGGACAGCCCAGACCAGACCGAGCGCGACAATCGTGCGAGACACAGACCTACAAATCATCTCATCTCCTTTTGCGACCCCTACATCGCCACGGTCGCCATGACCGTGGAAAGCTTCTGAGGCTCATGGTGCCTCAAAGTCCGATTCCGATCCCGCGGCGTCGCGGCGCCGGGGCGTGGATCTCGCCTTGTTCGATCGTGTTTCGCTAGCCCTTCGTCTTGGGCGGTCCCGGCTCATTAGGCCCCTGGGTCGGGGGCTGCCCGGGGTCCTTGCGCGGCTTGAGCGGAAAGGGAGCGCAGCCATTCGGATCGATGGAGCAGCCGTTCTTGTCCCAGAGCGTGGTCAGCGAAGACCAGACGCCGACGAAGAAGCCTCCATCCTCGTGGACGAAGAGCCTGGGCGTTTCGTTTCTGCCGCCTGCCTCGGAGGTCGGGAGCCAGGGACTCTGGACAGCCCAGACCAGGCCGAGCGCGACAATCGTGCGAGACACAGACCTACAAATCATCTCATCTCCTTTCGCGGGCCCCTGCATCGCCACGGCCGGCATGACCGTGGAAGGGCCTCTGAGACTCATGGTGCTTCAGGGTCCGATCCCGATCCCGCGGCCTCGTACCACCGGGGGCGTGGATCTCGCCTTGTTCGGTCATGTTTTTCCATCGGATGGGGACCTGCCTCCCGTATCGAGAATAGAAAGAGAGGGGAAGTGAAAAGTTTTCTGAAGGACGCGGGCTTCAGGACCGGTCGCCGCGGACGTCCTCTCTCCGGAAGTGCTGGTCGATCATGACGGCGGCGATGTTGCCGGTGCCCATCGCGACGGCGACCTGCTGCGTCTTGGGGCGCAGGTCGCCGGCGATCCAGACGCCGGGGATGTTGGTATCGCCGCGTTGCGACCGGGGCTGGGCGTGGTTCTCGGTGGCGGCCAGCTCAACCCCGACCTGCCGCGCGAGGTCGGTGCGGCCGCGCACGGGGGCCGAGACGAAGAAGGCGTCGGCTTCGAGGACGGCGCCGTCCTCGAGCTCCAGCCCTTTGAGAAACCTTTTTTCTCCGATCAGGCGCTGGACCTTCCCGGTGAGCACCGGAATGTTCTTTTCCCGGAGCTGCGCGGCGCGCTTTTCGGAGACGGTGGGGTCTTCGGTCGCCAGGATGCGCAGCCGGTCGGTATAGCGGCTCAAGCCGAGCGCCATGCCGGCGGCCTGCTCGGCGGGGCCGGCGCCGATCACGATCGTGTCCTTGCCGGTGATCTCGGGCGCTTCGCAGTCCGTGCAGTAGAAGAGAGTGCCCTTGCCGGCGTAGGAGAAGCACGGCGTGAAGTCGCCGTCGACGAGGGGGTGGTAGCGGGCGACGCCGGTGGCGAGGAGCACGGTCTTGCCGCGCCACTCCTCGCCCTTGTCGCCGCAGAGCCGGAAGTCGCCTTCCTGCCCTTCGGCGCGGACGACGTTGCCGCGCACCACCTCGGCGCCCATGTCCTGGGCCTGCTTCTTGAGCCGCTTCTGGATCTCGGCCCCCGAGACCGCGGGCATGCCCGGGACGTTGTGGAGCAGCTCCAGCGTGTAGAAGAGCGGGCCGGTGACGCGGTCGACGACCAGCACTTTGCGGTTATGCCAAGCGAGATGCAAGGCGGCGGTCAGGCCAGCCGGACCGCCGCCCACGACAACGGTGTCGTAGGTCATGGTGCGGGAAGTGTACCGCAGACGGCTTGGCCGCGGATTGACTTGCCGGGGCGGTCCGCCCGATCATCCCCCCATGCCGCGACTCCGCACCGCCGCCGTCCTCGTCCTCACCCTGGCCCTGGCCTTGACCCTCGTCTCCTGCAACGGCGACGAGGGTCCGACCGCGCCGAGCAATGAGGCCTCCCTCATCGGCACCTGGTCCGGGAGCATGACCGTGAACCGCACCGGCGCCGCGGCCACCACCTGCGACCTGCGGGTGACGCTCGCCCCGGTCGACCCCAACGTGCTCGTGGGGAGCTGGCAGGCTGACTGCCCGAACGGCGCCTCGGGACGTGAGACAGTGACCGCGGTCGCCGTCTTCGACCTGGTCACCCTCAACGCCGCCGGCGCGTCCCAGGTCCTCGACGGCTGCGCCTGGAGGATGTCGGCCCAGGCCCTGCGAGGCCGGCTGAACGGCGAGTGGACCCGGGCGGCGAGCTCCTGCTCGGGCTCGCCGATCCAGGGTGGGACGATCAATCTGCGGAAGGTTTGAAGAGGCGCGGTATCATAAGCGCCGGGGTAAAAAATGGTCTATCGAGGCAAAGTAAAGAATGGAGCCATCGTTCTGGAGCCCGGAGCGGAGCTGCCGGATGGCATCGAGGTGAGGGTCGAGTTCGAGGTCCCCGAACCTCCAGGCCGTCCGGAAGTCGATCCTCTGTTCCAGATGGCGGAGCTGGCTGTGGAGACTGGCATTCCCGACCTCGCCACGAACATAGACCATTACCTCTACGGCCATCCGAAAGCTGGTTGCTTTCAAGATCAATCCAAGGAGGACTTCTCATGAGCCTTTCGCTGCGAACAAAGCTTGGGGCGCTCGCTGTAGTGACGGCAGTCATGGCCCTGCTCTCCCCCGCCCCCGTCCAATCGCGGGATTGTTGGGTGGATATTTTTGCCGTGACCTGCTACTACTCCAATGGTTACTGTGTGGCTGCCTGCAACCAGGGCTATTGTCTTAACGAGCCGCCAGAGGGTGAAGAGTCCTTCTGTGAGCAGTACACAGCCTATTGCTGCTGAGCCTACCCGGCGCGCCGCAGCCTGAACGCCGCCACCGCCTGCGGCTGTTCTTCCTGGGGCAGGGCCTTTGCCAATCGGCGGACGGCCTTGCTCCAGCCGGCCTGGCCGGTCCACTTTTTGACGTCGACCGGCTCAGGGTGGAGGGTCCCCTTCGTCAATAAGAGGGCAAGGTCGGGGCGGAGCTGGCCCTGACCCGCCACCGCCACCGCTTCGAAGCCGGTGTCCCGCTTGTAAAGCGCCAGTAATCCAAAAGTCTCTTCGTCTCCCGGAAGCTGGAGCAGGGCGACGCGGCCGCGCGGGCCGTCCTCGAGCTCGGTCAGGATCCCCTCGACCAGCGGATGCCCCGAGGCGAAGAAGTCCAGCGATTCCCTTTCGACCGCCTCTTCGCGATCGAACGTCCCCAGGAAGCGCGTGCCCGGCGCCACCCCGGGAAGGTGATCGATCAACGCCTCCCAGCCGAACTCGACGAGGTAGGTGCCCCTGCCGCTCTGCGGCTCGACGTCGAGGCCGAAGCGTGCCGCCGCCCGCAGCACCACGTCCTCGGTAATCGTTTCGAGCTCCGGCGGCACGCGGCTGAGGATCTCGGGCGCCATCTCCGGCCGGTACGGGTCACGGTGCAGCTCGTGATAGGCCGCCTGCTGCACGCGGGTGCGCGCCTCCTGCGCCTCCTGGAGCACGCCGTCGAACACTGCCGGATCGACTTCGCCCGGACCGGACAGCGCCGCGCGCTCGACCGCCTGGGCGGCGTGGCGGAGCTCGCGTTCGAGCCCGCCGAGCGGCTCCTCGAAGAGGCCGATCGCCTCGTAGAGGCCCGCCACCGCCCGGCCCAATCCGGAGGGGGGACGGAAGTAGACGATCTCGGTGGGCCGGGTGCGGCCGATGCGATCGAGACGGCCGATGCGCTGCTCGACGGTCACCGGGTTCCAGGGCAGATCGAAAAGGATCAGCCGGCGGCAGAACTCGAAGTTCCGCCCTTCGCCGCCGGCCTCGGTCGAGACCAGCAGGGCAGGGCCTTCGGGCAGCCGGAACTGCGCCACCTCGATGTCCCGCCGCTCGGCGGAGAGGTCCTCGTGGAAGACGCCGACGCGCGCCGCGGCCCGGCTTTCGATCGCGTCCTTGACCCGCTCCAGCGTCTCGCGCTGGGCGACGAAGACCAGCGTCTTCTCCCCGGCCTGTTGCCAGCGCGGCGCCTGCTCGACCAGCCAGGCCAGGCGCGGGTCGCGCCGGTCCGCCTCGGCGATCAGCGAGGCGAGATCAGCGTCCTCCCGCTCTTCGCGGTCGAGCACGGCGGCGAGAGCGGCGGGGGAGGCGAGCCCGCGCGCGACGCGCTCGGCCTTGCGCCGGCGGGCCAGGGCGTTCTCGGCCGGCAACGCCCGCAGCCGCTGTTCGAGACGGGCGAGCGGCTCCCAGCCTTCGGCATCGAGGTCGACCGGCACCGGCACGCGCGGCGGCAGCCCACCGATGTCGGACCGGCGGGTGGCGCTGGTGCCCGGCGGCAGCGGCTCGCGGCGGGCCAGCCGCTCCTCGAAGGTCTCCTCCTCGGGGAAGGCCTCCGGGCGCAGGAGCTGGAGCAGCCGGAAGAAGCCGTGGGCGTCGTCCTCCAGCGGCGTCGCGGTCAGCAGCAGGACGTTGCGGTTCAGGCCGGCGATCGGCGCCACGGCGCGCCAGGCCTCGTTGCCGGGGTGGCCCGCCGGGCGCCGCAGGTGGTGCGCCTCGTCGACCACGAGGAGGTCGATCCCGGCTTCGACCGCCTGCTCGGTGAGGCGGCGGCGCGCGGCCAGGGTCTCCGTCGCGACGATCGTGCGGCGATGGACGTCGAACGGGTTGAAGCCTTCGCCGTAGTCGCGGACCACGTCGGCGAGGCGCTTGTCGTCGAGCAGGACGAAGATCTGGTGGTACTTGCGCCACAACTCGCCGAGCCACTGCAGCACCAGCGTCTCGGGGGCGACGACCAGGGTGCGCTCAGCGCGGCCGGTATGGAGCAGCCGGTTCATGATCAGGCTGGCCTCGACGGTCTTGCCGAGGCCGACCTCGTCTGCGAGCAGCCAGCGCACCGGGTCGGTCCACGAGGCGCGCTCGGCGGCGTAGAGCTGGTGCGGGTAGAGGCGGATGCGGCCGCCCAGGAACGAGCCGAGCCCGCCGGCCTGGCGCAGCCGCGCCAGCCTGAGGCCGTCCAGGCGGTTGGCGAAGTCCTCGAAGCTGTCCACCTGGCCGCGCGCCAATCGCTCCAGCGGCGGCACCTCGGCCGGTAGCGGCCAGAGCGCCTCGGTCTCGACCTCGCGGCCGTCGGCCAGACGGCAGATGTCGCCCTCGCAAGCTTCGACGGTGACGGTCTCGCCGGTGCCCTGGAGCCGCGCCCGGGTCCCCGGCGCCAGCGACAGCTGCACCAGGGCGTCGGTGCCCGCCGCGAAGCTCAGCCGCTGGCCGGTCTCCGGAAACTCGACGATCAGGCTCCGCCCCCTGATCTCGCGGACGATCCCGGGCCCGAGCTCGGAGTGAAAACGATGGGTCAGGCGGTCGCCGGGGTTCCACATGGGGGAGGGATTCTAAATGACAAAACGGCCAGACCCCGAAAGGCCTGGCCGTTGGAGGAACGATGCCGATCCTTTAGCGCTTAGCGGCGGTTGATGACGCCGTCGACGCGGTAATAGGTGCGGAAGCGCTCCGACTGGAGGATGTCCTCGACCACGCCGTAGACGTCGCCGTCGTTGAGCCGCCGCAGGTCGTTGTCCCACTGGCTGCGGGAGACGTTGTTGGAGTTGTAGCCGAGCAACTGCTGGTAGAGCGACCGCAGACGCTCCTCGTTCCTCTGGTAGGACAACTGCCGGCTCTCCTGGCTGACGGCGATCTGCCGCGCCACGTCCAGGATGCCGCTGAAACCGTTGCGCTCGATGTTGGCGATGAAGCCGCGCGAGCCGGTCTCGTCCAGGTCGCGCAGCAGGATGCCGCGGTAGAGCGCCTGCGTGATATCGCGCGCCTGGTAGCCGGCCGGGGTCTCATTCGACCACGAATTGCCGCCCGGCTGGTTCGTGCCCGGAGACGACCACTGGCCGGAGGGCACCACCCGGAGGTTGATGAAGCCCGAATACGGGTCGGACTTCCTGCCCCTCGGGTTGGTCTTCAGGTTGACGTTCTCGGTAATCCGGTAGTTCAAAGTCGCCGTCCACTCCCGGCCCCTGCCGCTCGGCACCTCGACGGTGGCGTTGGCGTTCTCCTCGCTGCTCTTGGTGATGCGCAGCCCGCCGCGCGACGGGTCGGAGAACTCGGTGTAAGGGTAGAACGTCTTACCGTTGACGCCGGTCGCCGTCATGATCAGACGCACCTTCATCCCCTCGGGCAGCGTCAGGGTGCCGCCCGGCTCCACCCAGCCGATCTCCCGACGGCTGCCGACCTCCAGGACCTGGATCCGCAGGTCGTCGATCCGCACGCCGACAGGATCACCCTGCTTTCTGGCCTGGGACCGGGACTGCGCGGAGGCGGCGTCGCCCACCAGCGGGCACAACAGAACTGTCAGTAGAGCCGACAGAAGGATTTGCTTGTTCGTCTTCATGGTCTCACCTCTCAATGGAGTTGCTCGTTTCTCCGGAGGGTTGCGACCTCCGCGGTGCGCCAGGACCGGTTCCGGTCCGGCGCTGAGTCATTCACGCTTATCGGTAAAAGCAAGATGGGTGCCACCTATCTACGAAAGTCTTCGTTGACAAGTACGAAGGACCTCGTATACGGTCTCGCCATGGACGGGACACCGCAAAAGCTGCCGCGCCCTACGGATGCCGAGCTCGCGATCCTGCGGGTGCTCTGGCGGCTGGGGCCGAGCACGGTCAAGGAGGTGCAGGAGGACTTCGGGCGGCGTGCGCCGACGGGGTACACCACCGTCCTCAAGCTGCTCCAGATCATGACCGAAAAGGGGCTCGTCACCCGCGACGAGACGCAGAGGGCGCACCTCTACACGGCGCGCCTGCCCGAGGAGGAGACGCAGAGCCAGCTCGTGGGAGACCTGCTCGACCGGGTCTTCGAGGGCTCGGCGGGACGTCTGGTGATGCAGGCCCTTGCCGCGCGGCCGGCTTCCGCCGAGGAGCTGGCCGAGATCCGCAGGCTCCTGGACCGACTGGAAGGAGAACGGGAATGAATGGGATCGAGCCGTTGCTGTCGAGCCCCTGGGCGCAAGCGGTGGGATGGGGGCTGCTCCACTCGCTCTGGCAGGGATCGCTGATCGCCCTGGCCCTCGCCGGGGCTCTCGTCCTGACGCGGCGGCGCGGTGCGGCCGTCCGCTATGGACTCGCGCTGGGCGCCCTGGCGGCCCTGCTGATCCTGCCGGTTGTCACCGTCCTGGGGACGGGCGCGGACCTGGTGGCGGCCCGGGGCGAGATCGCCGAGCCACCTCCGGTCTCTCCCCTCCAGCCCATCCAGGACCTCACGATCGCCGGGCTGGACTCCGTGGGTACCTTCGCGTCCACGCCCCGCGAGGTGATCCGGCCGGCCCTGCCCTGGCTCTTCGCCGGCTGGCTCGCCGGCGTCGCCCTCCTCTCCTTCTATCACCTGGGAGGATGGCTGCAGGCGCGCCGGCTGCGGCGC
>JBKKAU010000690.1:0-3604 GCA_046714475.1 Thermoanaerobaculia bacterium | reverse complement strand
TCGAGGGCGCCACAACCCTCGCGCCGTCAAGCGCAAGGTCAGCAAATTTCCAACCCGCAGCCGGGCCAAGAGAACCCGCCCACCTCGAAGCCAAATCGGTGTCCAGGTGGTTAAGTGAACAGCATTGAGGTTAGTTCTCCACCTCGTGGCCGGGGTGGAACCTTGTCGAGGTTTCTGCGAGCTTGTTGCGGCTCGCGGCGAAGTTCGAGGTGCCGGGCAGGAGAGTGTCCGGCGTGCCGTCCCAGTCGGTGTCGACCATAACCCTGCCGACCCGCTTGGCATTAGGGACCGTCTGCCGGTAGGCCCAGCGGGCGTACGGGCTGGTGGGGAGAGTCACGGGGTCGGCGAGCTCGAGCCGCTCGTCGCTGTTGTCGACCCGGGTGAAGACGAGCTTGGTGTTGAGGCGCAGGTCGACCTGGAACCGGCCGCCCTTGGCGTCGTCGCGGAAGATCCGCATGATCGAGGTCGGCTGCTCCCCGTCGAGCGTCGCGTGAACGAAGTACTCGCCGCAGGCGGTCTTGAAGGTCTCGACGCCGATGAGTTGGAGGGCCCGGACCTGGACCCGCGTGCGGGCGACGCCGCGCTGGTTGAAGACGGCGTTGTCGAGGCGCTCGACGATGGTGTCGGTGGTGCCGAGGGCCGCCTTGTTGTCCGACGCGAGCGGCACGCCGCGCAGCCAGATCCGGCCGTTGAAGGGCTGGGACTGGGCGCAGAAGAACCCCGCTGGGATGGGGTTGTTCGCGAGGTCCGCGTAGGTCCCCTCGGGGACGGTCGTCCACGGGTCGATCCCGCGGCCGATCACATTGTCCGCGGCGGCGGCCGGCAGGGCCGCCAACAGGATGGCCAGGGCGACGAGGATGGTGGAACGTTTCATCTCGTATCTCCTCCAGCTACTGCGCTCCGGGCCGAAAATGGCCCGAAGTGGAACTGTCCTAGCTCCAGGATAAGAGCCCGGCGGAGAAAAAACTTCTTCCGGATTGCTAAGTTGGCGCCGTTGAGAGGAAACGGCCCCGGATCCGGAGGACCCAGGGCCACGTAGGCAGCTTGTCGCGGATCGCGGTAGCTGGAGAGGCGCTATTCCATCGCCACCATGTGGCCGGGGTGAGACTCTGTCTCGCTGCCCCCTTCCTCCCTTCCGAGCTTGAGAGAACTGCTGCGGCCGGCGGCAAAGTTCGAGGTGCCGGGCAGGAAAGTGTCCGGTGTGCCGTCCCAGTCGGTGTCGACCATGACCCTGCCGAACTGCTTGGCATTGGGGATCGACTGCCGGAAGGACCAACGGGCGTACGGATGAGTGGGCAGAGTCACGGGATCCGCGAGCTCGATCCGCTCGTCGCTGTTGTCGACCCGTGTGAAGACGATCTTGGTGTTGAGGCGCAGGTCGACCTGGAAGCGGCCACCCTTGGCGTCGTTGCGGAAGATCCGCATGAGCGAAGTGGGCTGCTCGCCGTCGAGCGTCGCGTGGACGAAGTACTCGCCGCAGGCGGTCTTGAAGGTGTCGATGCCGATGAGCTGGAGGGCCCGGACCTGGACTCGCGTGCGGGCGACGCCACGCTTGTTGAAGACGGCGTTGTCAAGGCGCTCGACGATGGTGTCGGTGGTGCCGAGGGCCGCCTTGTTGTCCGACGCGAGCGGCACGCCGCGCATCCAGATCCGGCCGCTGAAGGGCTGGGACTGGGCGCAGAAGAACCCCGCCGGGATGGGGTTGTTCGTGAGGTCCGCGTAGGTCCCCTCGGGGACGGTCGTCCACGGGTCGATCCCGCGGCCGATCACGTTGTCCGCGGCGGCGGCCGGCAGGGCCGCCAACAGGAAGGCTAGGGCAACAAGAATAGTGGAACGCTTCATCTCTATCTCCTCCTACTACCCTCCGGGAGGAAAGGACCCGGAGTGAGACTGTCCTGGAGGTAGGGTAGAAGTCCGGTGGAGAAAAAACTTCTTCCGGATTGCTAACTTCGTTCTGAAATGAAACAGCCCCGGATTCAGGAGGATCCAGGGCTGCGTGAGGATACCAGCCGCAGATTGGAGCTGCTATTGGGCTGCGTGTGAAGCGTGCATCTCCTGATTCTGTAGCTTGGTGGTGCCGTTGCGGCCTGCTGCGAAATTCGAGGTGCCGGGCAGGAGAGTGTCCGGAGTGCCGTCCCAGTCGGTGTCGATGGTAACTGCGCCGACCCGCTTGGCCGTGGGGACCGTCTGCCTGTAGGCCCAGCGGGCGTAGGGGCTGGTGGGGAGGACCACATGGTCCGTGAACTCGATCTTGTCGGCGCTGTTGTCGACCCTGGTGAAGACGAGCTTGGCGTTGACGCGCAAGTCGACCTGGAACCGGCCGCCCTTGGCGTTGTCGCGGAAAATCCGCATGATCGACGTGGGCTGCTCGCCGTCGAGCGTCGCATGGACGAAGTACTCGCCACAGGCGGTCTTGAAGGTGTCGATACCGATGAGCTGGAGGGCGCGGATCTTGACCCGGGTGCGGGCGACACCGCGCTTGTTGAAGACGGCGTTGTCGAGCCGCTCGACGATGGTGTCGGTGGTGCCGAGGGCGGCCTTGTTGTCCGAGGCGAGCGGCACGCCGCGCAGCCAGATCCGGCCGTTGAACGGCTGGGACTGGGCGCAGAAGAAACCGGCCGGGATGGGGTTGTCCACGAGATCCGTGAAGGTCCCCTCGGGGATGGTCGTCCACGGGTCGATTCCGCGGCCGATCACGTTGTCCGCGGCGGTGGCCGGCAGGGCGGCCAACAGGAAGGCCAAGGCGACGAGGATGGTGGAACGCTTCATCTCTATATCCTCCTAGCGCACGCTCCGGGCCGGAATGGCCCGGAGTGGAACTGTCCTGGGAGTTAGGGTAGGAGCCCGGCGGCGACAAAACTTCTTCCGGATTGCTAAATCAGCGATGGATATGGGACGGCCCTGGATTCAGGAGGAACCAGGGCCGTGCGCAGCTCACCGTCAGCACGGTTTCTGAAGGCTAATGATGCACCGTATGACCGGAGTGGTTCAGCTCATTGCCTCCGGTCTCGCCACTTCCGAGCTTGAGGGAGCGGCCGCCCGCGACGAAGTTCGAGGTGCCAGGCAGGAAGGTGTCCGGCGTGCCGTCCCAGTCGGTGTCGACCAGGACCCTGCCGACCCGCTTGGCATTGGGGATCGCCTGCCGGTAGGACCAGCGGGCATACGGGCTGGTGGGGAGGGTCACGGGGTCGGAGAGCTCGAGCCGCTCGGCGGCGTTGTCGACCCGGGTGAAGACGAGCTTGGCGTTGACCCGCAGGTCGACCTGGAAGCGGCCGCCCTTGGCGTCGTTGCGGAAGATCCGCATGATCGAGGTCGGCTGCTCACCATCCAGAGTCGCATGGACGAAGTACTCGCCGCAGGCGGTCTTGAAGGTGTCGATGCCGATGAGCTGGAGAGCCCGGACCTGGACCCGGGTGCGGGCGACGCCGCGCTGGTTGAAGACGGCGTTGTCGAGGCGCTCGACGATGGTGTCGACGGTGCCGAGGGCCGCTTTGTTGTCCGACGCGAGCGGCACGCCACGCAGCCAGATCCGGCCGTTGAACGGCTGGGACTGGGCGCAGAAGAATCCCGCCGGGATGGGGTTGTTCACGAGATCCGTGAAGGT
>JBKKAU010000689.1:0-2888 GCA_046714475.1 Thermoanaerobaculia bacterium | reverse complement strand
CCTCTACACCAACCGCAAGACCGCGAAGCGGATGGAGGTCTACGCCGGCATGTACATCATCGCCTTCGACCTGATTCTCGCCGCGGCGATCGCTGCGCGATATGGAGTCGAGCTGTGATGATCGGCGGCAAGGCGGCGAACCTCGCGCGTCTGGAATCTCTGGGACTACCGGTCCCTCCTTGGTACGCGGTTGCTACCGAAGCGTTCGAGCGGGCGCTTGCCGCGGCGGGGCTGCGCGCGCGTATCCAGGCACGGCTCGAAGCCGCCGGCTCGGAGGCGGACCTCCGCCGGGTTTCCGAGGAGATCCGGGGCTGGGTCCTGGGGATGGAGCTGCCGTCGGATCTGATCACGGAGATCGAGCGCTCTCACGCCGCGCGCATCCCGCCCATCCCAGACAGCGCCTACGTCGCGGTCCGCTCCTCGGCGGCGGGGGAGGACGCGGCGGGTGAGTCTTTCGCCGGCCTCCACGACAGCTTCCTCTATATAAAAGGAAGGAAGCCCTTGCTGGACGCCGTCCGCCGGGTCTGGGCGTCCGGCTACAACGAGCGCGCCCTGGCCTACCGGCGGGCCAAGGGCATCCCGCTCGCCTCGATCGCCGTCGGGGTGGTCGTCCAGCGGATGGTCGAGGCGCGGGTGAGCGGCGTGCTGTTCACGGCCAACCCCAACAACGGCGACGTCCACGAGGTCGTGGTCAGCGCACTCTGGGGAGCGGGCGAGGGGCTGGTCAGCGCCGGGCTGGACGCCGACACCTTCACCGTCGACAAGGAGACCCTGGAGGTCCGGGAGGAGGTCGCGGACAAGCGCGAGCAGCTCCTCCTGGACGCGGCGGCCGGCGGCGGGCTCGTCCGGACCGAGGTCCCTCCCGAGCTGCGGACCCGGAGCAGCCTCTCCCGGGAGCAGGTCCTGGACCTCGCCCGGATGGGGATGGCGGTCGAGCGGCATTACGGCCGGCCGCAGGACCTGGAATTCGCCATCGACGAGTCCGGCAAGCTCTTCCTTCTCCAGGCACGCCCCGTCACCACGGTCGAGGAGCTGGGTCCCGCGGCCGGCAACCGCCTACTCTGGGACAACTCCAACATCATCGAGAGCTACTCGGGCGTGACTTCGCCTATGACGTTCAGCTTCATCCGGCGCGCCTACTCGATCGTCTATCACTGTTTCGCCGAGGTCATGGGGATCGACGCGCGGACGGTGCGCGGCAACCGCGAGGTCTTCGAGAACATGCTCGGGCTGTTCCGCGGGCAGGTCTACTACAACCTGCTCAACTGGTACCGGCTGGTGCGGCTCTTCCCCGGCTTCCAGTACAACAAGAAGTTCATGGAGTCGATGATGGGCGTGCGCGAGCCGGTCCGAGTCGATGAAGCCGCCGCGGCCGAGCTGGGCGCCTGGCAGCGCTACACCGTCGAGTTGCCGGCGCTGCTGCGGCTCCTGGGGCGCTCGACCTGGAACTTCCTCCACATCCGGCGGATCGTCGGCGACTTCCAGGCCTACTTCCGCGAGCACTACGAGCGCTGGTCGGCGCTGGTCTTCCGCGCCATGGCGCCGCACGAGCTGGCCGGCCTCTACCGCGAGATGGAGGACGAGCTCCTCTGGCAGTGGAAGGCGCCGATCATCAACGACTTCTTTGTCATGGTTTTCTACGGCACCTTGAAGAAGCTCTGCGCCTCCTGGTGCGGCGACGAGTCCGGCTCGCTGCAGAACGACCTCATCTGCGGCGAGGGCGGCATCGAGAGCACCGAGCCGGCGAAGAGCCTGATCCGCCTGTCGGCGGAGGCGCGGCAACAGCCGGAGCTGCGGCGCCTGCTCGAGGAGCGCCCGCTCGAGGAGCTGGTCCGCGAGGTGCCGGCCGATCCGCGCTTCGCTGCTTTCGCGGCGGGGGTCGCGCGCCATCTCCAGCTCTACGGCTTCCGCGGCGTCAACGAGCTCAAGCTCGAGGAGCCGTCGCTCAAGGACCGGCCGGCCTTCCTCTATCAGGTGATCCGCAACTACCTGGCGGGAGACCCGGTGACCCTGGACCTCGCGGTCATGGAGCAGCGGGAGCAGCGCATCCGCAAGGAGGCCGAGGAGCGCGCCTTCGCGGCGATCCGGAAGCAGAGGGGCCTCCTGCCGCGCGCCGCGATCTTCCGCCGGGTGCTGAACAACGCCCGCCTGGGAGTGAAGAACCGCGAGAACCTCCGCTTCGCCCGCACCCGGATCTATGGCTTGCTGCGCGAGCTGCTGCGGGCCGTGGGGGAGCGCTTCGCGAGCGAGGGTATCCTCGACCGGCCGGAGGACGTCTTCTACCTGACGCTCGACGAGGTCTGGGACTACGGGAAGGGCAGGGCGGTCACCACCAACCTCCGCGGCCTCGTCGCCCTCCGCCGCGAAGAGTTCGACGCCTACCGCCGCGAGGCGGACCGCTTCCCCGCCGACCGCTTCGAGACCTTCGGCCTGCCGTACCACCGCAACCGTTTCCGGGGCCGTTCCCGTCCCGCGGCGGTGGGGGAGGACGGCGTGCTGCGCGGCACCGGCTGTTGCCCCGGCGTGGTGACCGGTCCAGTCAAGGTGTTGCGCAGCCCGTCCGAGGACGCCCGCCTCGACGGCGAGATCCTGGTCGCAGAGCGCACCGACCCCGGCTGGGTGCCGCTCTACCCCTCGGTCTCGGGGCTCCTGATCGAGCGCGGCAGCATCCTCTCCCACTCGGCGATCGTGGCGCGGGAGATGGGAATCCCGACGATCGTCGGCATCCCAGGCCTGGTGAGCACGCTGCAGACAGGCCAGGTGGTGACGATGGACGGGACCGCGGGGACGGTGCGGGTGGCTGAGTCTCCGGACTCCGCTACCCCTGGCATGGATTAAGGTAATATCCCTCCCGCCCAGAGGAGGGAAGGCACGTGCTACGATACCCA
>JBKKAU010000688.1:0-1335 GCA_046714475.1 Thermoanaerobaculia bacterium | reverse complement strand
GCGCGACGCCCTTCATGGCGGCGCTCGCCGCCTTTCAGGCGCTGCTCGGCCGCTACACCCACCAGGACGACCTGGCGGTCGGCGCGCCGACCCTGGGCCGGGGCCGCGCGGAGCTGGCGGGCCTGGCCGGCTATTTCGTCAACCCGGTGGTGCTGCGCTCGGACCTGTCCGGCGATCCGGACTTCGCGGGTCTCCTGGAGCGGGTCCGGCGGACGGCCCTCGAAGCCTTCGAGCACCAGGACTTCCCCTTCCCCCTGCTGGTCGAGCGGCTGCAGCCCGAGCGGGACCCGGGCCGCTCGCCGCTGTTCCAGGTCGCCTTCGCCCTGCAGAAGGGCCAGCTCGCGGAGGAGCGGCGGCTGGCGGCTTTCGCCGTGGGGGAGGAGGGGGTGCGGCTCGAGGTCGGAGGGCTGGTGCTGGAGTCCTGGAGCGTCGAGGAGCGGTTCGCCCCCTTCGACCTGACCGTGCGGATGGCCAAGGTGGGAGACGGCCTCACCGCCTTCTTCCAGTACGCGGCCGGCCTGTTCGACGATGCGACCGTGCGGCGGCTGGCCGGGCATTTCGAGACCCTGCTCGGCGGCGCTCTCGCCGCTCCGGGCACGCGCCTGTCCGAGCTGCCGTTGCTCTCGGAAGCGGAGAGCCGGCAGCTCCTGGCCGAGTGGAACGACACCGCCGGGGCATCTCCCGCCGGCCTGCCCGTGCACCGGCTGGTCGAGGCCCAGGCCGGGCGGACTCCGGACGCGATGGCGGTGGTGCGCGGCATCGAGCACGTAACCTACCGGGAGCTGAGCCGCCGGGCCGGCGATCTGGCGCGCTTCCTCCAGGGACTCGGGGTCGGCCCGGACGTGCTGGTGGGGCTGTGCGCGGAGCGCTCGCCGGAGATGGTGGTGGGGGCGCTCGCCGCCCTCCAGGCGGGCGGGGCCTATGTCCCGCTCGATCCGGCCCATCCCGACGAGCGGCTCGCTTTCATGCTGGAGGACGCGCGCCCCGCGGTGCTGCTGACCCAGAGGAGCCTGGCGCGGCGGCTGGCCTGGTATCCGGAGCCGCTGATCGCGCTCGACGATCTCGAGGATCGGGAGCCCCGGGCCGCGGGCGGCGCGCCGGAGCCCCGGTCGTTTCCGGAGCACCGCGCCTATGTGATCTACACCTCGGGGTCGACCGGCGTGCCCAAGGGGGTGGAGGTGCCGCACGGCGCGCTGGGCAACCTGATCGCCTGGCACCTGGAGCGGTTCGGGACCGGCCCCCGGGCAAGGTCGACGCAGCTCTCCGGCCTCTCCTTCGACGCCGCGGTCTGGGACCTCTGGCCGCCTCTGGCGGGCGGCGGCGCGGGCGGCCGGC
>JBKKAU010000687.1:0-2544 GCA_046714475.1 Thermoanaerobaculia bacterium | reverse complement strand
CCACCAGGTCCATGGCCGAGGGCTCGATGGCGTGCTCTCCCGGACGCAGCGGGAAGAGCGCCTTCTGGAGGAGCACCACCCGGCCGTACCGCTCGCCGCCGATGTCGATCAGCTCGGGCGGGAGGCTCTGGGGCTGCGGCACGTCCCGGACCCAGAAGCCGCGGAACGTCGGCACCTCGCGGGCGTTGGCCGCCAGGATGTCCTGGCGGGTATAGAGGTGGACGGTATAGAGGACCTGCTCGCCCACGAACGGCTGCCGCGGCGTGACCTCGGCGCGCAGGAAGACCCCCGGCGTGTTCGGCTCGGGGCGGCGCTGCCAGGGGATGCGGCCCAGGATCTGGTCCAGGGGGTCTCGGCCGGGATCGGCGCCGGAGGTGCTGGAGCGGTGCCCCGTGGGCTCCCGCTGGACTTCGATCTCGCGGTCGCCGATCTGCACCAGGGTGCCGCGCACCCGCAAGGCGATGGAGTTGACGCGGGCGGTGCCGGTGGTGAGCGGCCGCAGGCGCCAGGAGATCCGGAACGTCCGCGTCAGGCGGCCGTTGGCGAAGCGGATGTCCTCCTGCTGGTAGGGGCCGCCGACGATCTCGAAGTTCTCCAGATCGAACTCGGGGGGCCGGAAACCCATCCGGCCGAAGCCGGTGCCCTGGATCTCGACGGTGAACGTCGCGGTCTCGTCGACGCCGACGACTTCCGGCTCCAGGCGGGCCTGGACCTCGATCGTGGCGTACGCCGGCCCGGCCAGGGCCAGGAACAGCCAGGCCAGGAGCGGCAGGGCGCGCCTCACCAGTCCTTCCCCCGGGAGGAGCGCTCGCGCGCCCGGCGGGCGGCTTCGGCGCGCCGCTGCTGGCGCTCCAGGTTTTCGACCGCGGCGAGCAGCGCCGCCGCCTCGCGCGCGCTCATGTCCGGCTGGTCCTGGTAGTTGGGCAGCGGCTGGCGCCCGCCCTGGGGCTGGGACGGCGGACCGGCCTGGCCCTGCCTCTGACCCTCGCCTCTCCTCTCGCTCGTGCCGGGGTTGCTGGCGTCGGACCGGCGGTCGCTCTGGTCCGCGGAATTGCCCGCGCCGCCCCGGTTCGAGGGGTCGTTTTCGCCCCGGCGCTGGCCGCGCGAGCCTTCGCGCGGCGCCCGCATCGGGTTGGGCGGCTTCTCCTTCTCGCGCAGGGCGAGCTCCAGGTTGAACTTGGCGTCGGCGTCGGCCGGGTTGACGCGCAGCGCCTGCTTGTAGGCCTCGACCGCGCCGGCGGCGTCGCCCGCGGCGAGCCGGGCGTTGCCCAGGTTGTAGTGCGCGGTCGGGGCGAGGACCGGGCCGGCCTCTTTCGCCGCCCGCTCCAGCAGCTTCACCGCCCGGCGCTCGTGACCGGCGGCCAGATGGGCGGTGCCGGCGTTGAACCGCACCTTGGGGTCGTCCTCGTCGATCCGCGCGGCCGTGTCCGCGGGGCCGACCGCCGCGTCGGGATCGCCCTGCTCCAGGGCATCGATCACCCGCTCGGTCCGTTCGCGCGGGTTGTAGAGCCAGCGCTCGGCCCAGGCGGGGAGGTGCGGCTTCCACGGCAAGGACGGCAAGGACGGTAAGGACGGCAAGGACTGCAGCGCCGCCCAGACGGCGAGGACGGTGAGGACCTTAACGCCCATGGCCCTTCCTCTTCACCCGGGAGGGGACAAGCCCCGCCCCTGCCTTGGAAGGCCCAGGCTCCCCCGGCGCGAAGGGACCGACCGCCAGGTAGAGCAGCAGGGCGAGCACGGCGAGCGCCAGCGGCCACTGGAACCGCTCCTCGCGGGTGTTGATCGCCTGGCTCTCGACCGTCCTTTTCTCTATGCCGTCGATCCGCCGCAAGATTGGCGCCGGATCGGCGGCGGCGCTGGTCGCCCGCAGATAGGCGCCGCCGGTCGCGCGCGCCATCCCCTCCAGCACGTCCTCGTGCAGCCGGCTGATCACCACGCTGCCGTCGCCTTCCCGTTTGACGTCGCCGCCGGGGATGGGGACCGGCGCGCCTTCGGGGGTGCCCACCCCCAGGGCATGGACCGTGATCCCCGCCTCCTCGATCCGCGCGAGCCTGGATTCGAGGCCGCCGCCGTGGTCCTCGCCGTCCGACAGCACGACCAGCACCCGGTGCTTTTCGCTGCCTTCCCCGAACAGGCGCAGCGCCGCCTCCAGGCCGGGCGCCAGCTCGGTGCCGGGCGTCGGCAGCGAGCCGGGCTCGACCGTGTCGAGCAGCAGGTCCACCACCGCGCCGTCCAGGGTGAGCGGCGCGAGCACCACGCCGGTGCCCTCGTTCTGCACCAGCCCCAGGCGGTTGCCCGGCATGGCCTGGGCCATGCGCCGCACCAGGGTCTTGGCGACGAACAGGCGCGAGGGGGAGACGTCCATGACCCCCATGGACAAGGAGGAGTCGAGCAGGAAGACGACGTCGACGCCGCGCCGCTCGACCGTCTCGCGGCTGCTGCCCCAGCGCGGCCGGGCGAGGGCCAGCGACGTCCCCAGCACCGCCAGCCCCAGGCAGACCACCGACAGGGTGATGCGGCGCGGCCGGTAGGCGGGGAGGAGGC
>JBKKAU010000686.1:0-5293 GCA_046714475.1 Thermoanaerobaculia bacterium | reverse complement strand
TGGTCGAGCACGTTGCGCTCGGTCGGCGGGCGGTTCTGTATGTGTAGGTGGGGGGGCGGGGGGAGGGGGGTGGGGATTTCGCGGGCGGCTAGGCGCCGGCGCCGCTCGATCCCCTGGCGCAGCTCGTTGTCCGGCGTCGACCGGTCCGGGTCGTGGAACAGGAAGTCGCGGAGGAAGGCCTCGCGGCCGGCTTCGCCGGCGGCCAGGAATTCGGCCCGCTGCTCTTCGGTGAGCAGGAGGCCGGGGCCGTCCTGGTAGAAGGCGCGGTGTGTCTCGGGCCAGAGCAGCGGATCCGGCTCCGGAGCGGGGTTGATGACGGGGGAGGGGGATGGGGGGGCCGCGCCGGCCGTCGTCGCGATGAAGGCGGTCGTGAGGAACGCGAGCGCGAGCGTGCGCTTCCTCATGGGTAGTACCCCCGGGCCGTGCGGGCCTTGAGGCCCGGTTTCTTGACCCGCACCTCGACCAGCCGGTAGGTGCGGTCCTGCGCCTGTTCGGCCTGGAAGGCGAGCAGGTACTTGCTGCGCAGCTCGGCTTCGATCGTCTCGTAGACGCCGGCGAGGTCCGCGGCCTTGCGGATGCTGAAGAACTGGCCGCCGGTCACCTCGGCCAGACGCTTGAGCTTGCCCTGGGCGCCGACCGCGACCATGGAGAGGTTCAAGCCGATCGTGTAGATGGTGACGCCGCTGCGGCGCGCGTACTCCAGGGCGTCGTCGAAGGAGGTGGAGCTGGCGGTGTCGTCGCCGTCGGAGAGCAACACCAGCGCCCGCTGCCCCTCGGTGGCGCGGAAGTAGTGCAGGCTGGAGACGATGGCGTCGTGGAGCGCGGTGCCGCCGGCCGCATTCAGCTCTTCGAGCGACTTCGAGACGGCGGCGACGTCGTCGGTCGGCGGCACGAGGAGCTCGGGCCGGCTGGAGAAGCGCATGGAGAAGCTCCGGTCCTTGGGCTGGACGACCTCGCGCAGGAAGTCCGCCGCGGCCTGGCGCGCCTCGACCAGCGAGGACTCCATGGAGCCCGAGTTGTCGAGCACCAGGCCGATGGTCAGCGGCAGGTTCTGGACCAGCTCGAACTTGGTGACCGCTTGCGGCTTGCCCCCCTCCAGGACCTCGAAATCCCCGGCGGTCAGGCCGCCGGCGAGCTTCCCGGAGCGGTCGACGACCGTGGTGTAGAGCTCGATGACCTGGACGTCCATCTGCTCCAGGTTCTCGGGGGCGCGCAGGAACCGCACCTCCTCCAGGGTCCGGCCGTTGTCCAGGGTCGCCGTCACGGTGAGGTAGACGACCTCCTCGTCGGGCACGTCGACCGGCGTCTGCCACGGCGGCTGGGTGAGGCTCGCGACCGGCTGGTCGTTGAGGCTGAAATCGACCTTCTCGACCCGCCGCCCTTCGGGGACCACGACCTCGGCCTGCGCGACGGCGCGGCCGGAGACGGCGGCCCCTTCTGCCGGTGACACGATCTCCAGCCGGAACGCCTCGCGCGGCCGGTTGAGCGGCACCTCGTCCGACGCGATCACCCGGCCGTCGGCGTCGTAGCCCTCGGCCCGCACCACGGCCTCGGCCGGCACCTCGGGCAGCCGGATCTCGGTGGTGAAGGGCGGCCGGGTGCGCGAGAGCTGGAGCTTGCCGTCCAGGAAGAAGGACACCTTCTGGATCCGCTGGCCCGTGACCAGGGCCTCGGCGCGCCAGAGGCCGAAGACGACCTCCTGGCTGGGCGGCAGCAGCACCAGGCTGTCCACATCCTGCTGGACGAGGACGATCGAGTCCGCTTCGCCGATCACGGCGTCGCCGGCCTTGGCCGCCCACTCGGGGGAGGGCTCGGGGCTTTGCGGCACCCGGAGCGACCGCGCCAGGATCGTCTCCTGGCCGCTCCCCTCGTCCTGGACCCGCAGCCGCAGCAGGAACCGCTGCCCCGGCCGGAGCTGGCGCTCGAAGGCCAGGGCGAGGGGGGCGCTGTCCTTGGGGACCGGCAGCTTGTAGCGGGTGCGGAACTCCTCGAAGATCCGCCCCTCCTGCTCCAGGGTCCCTTCGATCAGCAGCCGCAGCTCCTGGCCTTCGGCGCCGGCCACCCCTTCGAGCCCCTGCACCGGTACGGTGAGCAGGCCGCGGGTGACCATGCGCTGCTTCTGGAGCGCGGGGAAGTCGATGAGCAGCGCGTCCACCGGCAGCGGCCGCGGCATCTCGGGCAGCGGCGTCTTGACCGCCTCGCGCGCCCACCAGCCGAGGTCGCCCGGCGGGTCGAGGAACTTCTCGCCCCCTTCGCCGCCGCCGCCGGTCCAGGGGCGCAGGCCGTAGATGCGGCGGCGGCCGGCGGCGCGGCGCGACCGGTTGCCGGTCAGCCCCACGATGCCGGTGGCGCGGTCCACCTTCTCGGCCTCCCTGCAGGTGATCAGGTCGAAGCGCTTGACGCGCCCGCGCGCCAGCTCCTCCCACTGCTGGAGCCAGTACGTCATCTCGGAGGTATAGAGGACGGCTTTGCCGTCCGTCGGCTCCCAGAGCTGGAACGGCAGGTCGGGCTGGGGCCGGTAGACGACGACGCGGCGCTCGCGCGGCTCGCCCTCCTCGTCGAGGCCGCCGCGGTACATCCAGATCTCCAGCGGCTTGAAGGCGGTGCCGCAGTCGATGGGCTGGCGCTCGGTGGGGGGGCCGTTGAGGAACAGGAGCTGCGCCCGCACGTCGCCCGGCGACAGGTACTCGATCGCCGCCAGCTTCCGGCGCCGCTCGATGCCGGTGCGCAGCTCGTTGTCCGGGGTCTCGGGGACCGGGTCCTGGGCGAGGAGCTCCTGGATGAACCGGTCGCGGCTGGCCTCGTCGAGCGACAGGAGCTCCTTGCGCTGCTCCTCCGAAAGGAGCAGGCCGGGGCCGTCCTGCCAGAAGGCGCGTTGCGGCTCGGGCCAGCGCAGCGGATCGGACCCGCCCGAGGTCTGGGCCTGGCCCGGTACCGCCGTCAGGCAAAGGGCGAGCAGAGAGAGGAGGAGCAAAGGAAAGGATCGGCGCATTTTCAAGGTCTCACCTGCCCGGGGTGCACGGTCGGTGCCATCACGGGGCGGGCTCGCATGGGGTGGAGGAAAGGGGTGAAACGGAGCATCGAGGGCGGCACGGAGGTTGGCACAACTGCGCGGACAGACTACTATGAACCGGCGTCCATGCCGAAGAGCCGCCGCAACGCCCCGATCCGCAGCTGGGAGGCCGGAGACTCGGTCCAGGGCTTCGCCCTGCTCACCAAGAAAGAGCTGCGCCAGGACCGTAACGGTAAGAGCTTCCTGGACTTGGAGGTTTCGGACGCCTCCGGCTCCATGGTCGCCAAGGTGTGGGCGGACAGCCCGGCGATCCACGGCCAGTACGAGTCCCACCAGTTCATCGCCTTCAAGGGCGCGGTCAAGAGCTACCGCGACCAGCTGCAGCTGAGCATCGACGACTGCCGCGAAGCGACCGAGCAGGACCGCCAGTACGGCTTCGACGAGGCGCTGCTGGTCCCGTCCACTCCGGAGGACATCGACGATCTCTGGGCGCGACTGGAGCGCATCTACCGCGAGGACGTGCGGCGGCCGGTGCTGCGCCGGCTGGCCGCCGACGCCATCGCGGTCCATGGCGCGGGGCTGCGCGAGCACCCGGCGGCCAAGTCCATGCACCACGCCTATCGCGGCGGCCTCCTCGAGCACGTCGTCTCCATGGCCGAGCTGGGCCTGGCGGTCTGCGGCCACTACAAGGACCTCGACCGCGACCTGGTGCTGCTCGGCGTGCTGTTCCACGACCTCGGCAAGCTGCGGGAGCTGGGCGCCATGCCGGTCAACGACTACACGGTCGAGGGCCGGCTGATCGGCCACATCATCATCGGCCGCGACCTGCTGTTGGAACGCTGCGCGGCCATCGCGGGATTCCCCGAAGACCTGCGTCTGCTCCTGGAGCACCTGGTGCTCTCTCACCAGGGCAAGAAGGAGTTCAGCTCGCCGGTCGAGCCGATGACCCCGGAGGCGCTGGCCCTCCACTTCATCGACGACCTCGACTCCAAGCTCAACCAGCTCCGCGCCGCCCGCGAAGCTACCCCCGGCATGCTCTTCCACCGCGGCATGGGCCGCTACATGTACCTGCCGGCGCAAGCCGAGCCGGAGCTGGAGGACACGATGGTGGTGATCCCGCCGGAGGTGATGGAGGTCGTGGTGCGGGAGACGGTGGTGGTGATCCAGGAGAGGACGGCGGACTGCGACGAGCCTCCCGAGGGGCCGGTTCCGGAGGCGGAGACTCCGCAGAGCCAGCTGGAGCTCCCCTGAGTGGTCTGCGCTCTCTGGTGGTAATCTCGAACCATGATCAAGACCACGCTCTACTTGGAAGAGGAGACTGCGCTGGCTCTGGAGAGGGTTGCGAAATCCCAAGGACGTAGTCAGGAAGATGTACTTCGCGACGCCCTGGCCTTCTACTCGGACCGTCCAGAAGCGGGAGAACGTCCCTTGCCCAAAGGATTGGGGAAGTACAGCAGCGGTCGCTCGGATGTCTCCGAGAATGCCGAGCAGTTGTTGCGGGCGGCAGCACGCGCGAGGCGATGACTCTCATCGCCGACTCCGGAGCGCTGTACGCGCTCTATGATGCCAAAGACTCTCACCACGCCGCTGTCCGTAAGGCTTTCGAGCGGCACCCCGGGCCTCTGATCGTACCGAGCGCGATCCTCTCCGAGATCGACTATCTCCTCCGCGAGTTCCTGGGAGTCGATGCGGAGCTGGACTTCCTGGATGACCTTCAGAACGGAGCTTTCGTCTTGGAGCCTTTCACGGCGACGGATCTTGTGCGTTGTCGGCAGCTCGTCGCCCAATACCGTGATCTCGATCTGGGTTTGGCGGACGCGGCTGTGATGGCGACTGCCGAGCGCCTGAATGTCCTCCGGATTCTTACCGTGGATGAAAGGGACTTCAGAGCTGTGGTCTCTAGTCGGGGGAAGCCATTCACGCTGCTTCCCGCCGATGACTGAGGTTTGAGACCGCCGCGGCGGCTGCCGGGCTTCGCCAGCGAGACGATGCAGTCGACGTCCGCTGGGGTCCGCGCGAACTCGATCGCCAGCGTCGCGTCGGCGAAGCCGCCGGGGTAGGCCTCGCAGAGCCTCGCCGGGGGTTCAGGGGGCGCCGCGGGGGGAGTTGCCGGGCGGCGCGGCGTGTACATCCAGACCGCGAGGGCGAGGCAGAGAAGGCCGAAGATCCTCAGGGCAAGTGGACCGACCCAAGGTTTCGTCCGCACCATACCAGCGTCCTCCCGTGAGGAGAGAGGGCGCGATGAATCGCGCCCCTACAACGAGGGATGACCTGTAGGGG
>JBKKAU010000685.1:0-1756 GCA_046714475.1 Thermoanaerobaculia bacterium | reverse complement strand
CCATGGCGCGACGCCGTTCATGGTGCTGACGGCGGCCTTCCAGGCCCTGTTGGGCCGCACCACGGGCCAGACCGACCTGACGGTGGGCACGCCGGTGGCCGGCCGCAACCGCGCCGAGATCGAAGGGCTGATCGGCCTCTTCCTCAACACGCTGGTGCTGCGCGCCGACCTCTCCGGCGATCCGTCCTTCCTGGAGCTGCTGCGCCGGGTGCGCGGTACGGCTCTGGAGGCCTACACGCACCAGGACCTGCCGTTCGAAAAGCTGGTCGAGGAGCTGGCGCCGGCCCGCAGCCTCGCGTATACGCCACTGTTCCAGGCCATGCTCGTCCTCCAGAACGCGCCATTCGAGCCGCTGCGGCTACCGGGCCTCGAGCTCGTCCCGCTCCCCCCCGAATCGGGAGCCTCCAAGTTCGACCTCACCCTGGTGCTGCAGGCGCGCGGCGGCTCCCTGGAAGGGGTGCTGGAGTACGACCGGGACCTCTTCGACGCCGCCACCATGGACCGCCTGCTGGGGCATTTCGAGCGCCTGCTGGCGGCGGCCGTCGATGGCCCCTCGACCCCCTTCTCACGGCTGCCGCTGCTCGGCGAGGCGGAGCTGCACCAGATCCTCCTGGCGTGGAACGACACGCGGGCCGGCTTCCCGGAGGCGGGCGTCTGCCTCCAGGACCTGATCGCGCGCCAGATGGAGCGGACGCCGGACGCGGTGGCCGTGGTCTACGACGGGGCGGCGCTCACCTACGGCGAGCTCGGCCGCCGCGCCGGCCGTCTGGCCGGCCGTCTGGCGGAGCTGGGCGTCGGGCCGGAGGTACTGGTGGCGGTCTGCGCCGAACGGTCGCTCGAGCTGATGGTCGGGCTGGTCGCGGTCCTCGCGGCGGGCGGCGCCTACGTGCCGCTCGACCCGGCCTATCCGGCGGAGCGCCTGGCCTTCATGCTCGAGGACTCCGGCGCGCCGGTGCTGCTGGCGCAGCCCGGGCTGGCGGTGCAGGGACCGGCGAACGCAAGGGTGGTGCTGTTGGGTCTGGAAGAGGCGGACGGGCCGGTCCCCCGGCCCCCTTCCCATCCCGGTGACCCCAGCCATGCCGCCTACGCCATCTACACCTCGGGCTCGACCGGACGTCCGAAGGGGGCGGTCAACACTCACCGGGCGATCGTCAACCGGCTGCTGTGGATGCAGCGGGCGTACGGCCTTGGCGCGGACGACGCCGTCCTCCAGAAGACCCCGATGAGCTTCGACGTGTCGGTCTGGGAGCTCTTCTGGCCGCTCCTGGTCGGAGCGCGGCTGGTCATGGCCCGCCCCGGCGGTCACCAGGACAGCTCCTACCTGGTGGAGGCGATCGCGGCCGAGGGCGTCACCACGCTGCACTTCGTCCCCTCCATGCTGCAGGTCTTCCTGGAAGAGGCGGGCCTGCACCGTTGCGCCGGCCTGCGGCGAGTGGTCTGCAGCGGCGAGGCGCTGGCGCCCGACTTGGCGCGCCGTTTCCACGCGCGCATGCCGGAGGGGGTCGAGCTGCACAACCTGTACGGCCCCACCGAGGCGGCGGTGGACGTGACCTTCTGGGCCTGCGAGCCCGGGGAGGTCTCCAGGGTGCCGATCGGCCGCCCGATCTCCAACCTGCGGCTCCTCCTGCTCGACCGCGGTGGCGCGCCCGTGCCGCCGGGAGCGGCGGGGGAGCTGCACATCGGCGGCGTGGGGCTGGCGCGGGGCTACCTGGGCCGGCCGGCGCTGACCGCCGAGCGGTTCGTCCCCGACCCGTTC
>JBKKAU010000684.1:0-1933 GCA_046714475.1 Thermoanaerobaculia bacterium | reverse complement strand
TCGTGGGGGTGGCCGACACGTTCGACGCCATCACCACCAACCGGCCCTACCAGCAGGCCTACAGCCTGCAGTTCGCCGTCGAGACCATCACCCGGTTGACCGGCAGCCGCTTCGACGCCAAGATCGTCACCGCGTTCCTGCGCGCCTTCGAGGCCGGCGAGGTCCGCGCCGGCGCGGCGCGCCAGGCCGCACGGCTGGAGGAGCAGCAGGTCGAAGCACGGGCCGCGGCCCAGCGTTGAGGATCCCGGGTCTCTGATGGCTTTCGAATACGTCCTCGCCAACCTCCTCGCGGACAACGACCAGGCCCTGGGGGCGCTCTTTCTCGACGGCACCGGCGAGACTGTCGACCTCGCCTGCTCGGAGTTCACCCCCTACCAGATGCGGGTGGTCGGCGCCTACCTGGGTATCTATCTGCGCCAGCTCGAGAAGCTGCTCGCCAACAACGACCTCGGCGAGCCGCGCATGATCCACATCGAGAAAGAGGCGCTCCACATCTACGCCATGCCGCTCCCCGACGGCTACTACCTCGCCCTCGTCCAGCGCCACCCGGCCCTGGTCGCCCGCGCCCGCGCCACCATGGAAAAGGCGATCGAGCAGCTCACGCAGGAATTGTTTGCATAGACAGAGGGCGCGATGAATCGCGCCCCTACATCCCAAGCAGCCTGGCCCTGTAGGGGCGCGATTAATCGCGCCCTTCCCTCGCCTCGCTTTCCCGCTATCATTGCCCCGTCATGGCTGAAGAGAAGAAGAACGACATTCTCGAGCTCGCCCCGGAGATCCGCTTCGCCGAAGAAGAGGTTCAGACGGGCAGCTTCTGGAACAAGCTCAAGAAGGGGCTGTTCAAAACCCAGACCGAGCTCACCGAGCGGATCTCCTCCGCCGTCGACAACAAGGTCGCGCTCGACGACCGCACGCTGGAATACCTCGAAGAGACCCTGATCAGCACCGATCTCGGCGTGGATACCTCGCTGGAGCTGGTCGAGCGCGTCAAGAAGAACGCGATCCGCGACCAGGTCAAGGATCCGGCCCGCCTGCGCAAGATGCTGACCGACGAGATGGCGGGGCTGCTCTGGGAGCTGCCGCGGGCGCGTCCCCTGGGCCGCGGCCCCACCCTCACCCTGGTGATCGGCATCAACGGCGTGGGCAAGACCACCTCGATCGCCAAGCTCGCGCGCCGGTATCAGATGGCCGGCGAGCGGGTGCTGCTCGCCGCCGGCGATACCTTCCGCGCCGCCGCCATCGAGCAGCTCTCGATCTGGGGCGACCGGCTGGGGATCGAGGTCATCAAGCAGGCGCAGGGCTCGGACCCGGCGGCGGTGATCTACGATGCCATCCAGGCGGCCAAGGCGCGCCGGATCGACCAGCTCCTGATCGACACGGCGGGGCGTCTCCACACCAAGGACCACCTGATGGCCGAGCTCGGCAAGATCCGGCGGGTCATCGACCGCGAGGCCGGCGACTGGCAGCGCCGGACCATCCTGGTGCTCGACGCCACTACCGGCCAGAACGCCATCGCCCAGGCGCGGACCTTCTCCCAGGTGGTGCCGGTCGACGGCGTGCTGCTCGCCAAGCTCGACGGGACCGCCAAGGGGGGCATGGCGGTCGCCGTGGCCCGCGAGCTGCGGCTGCCGGTGCTCTATCTCGGGGTCGGGGAGAAGGCGGAAGACCTGGTGGATTTCCGGCCCCGGGAGTTCGCCGCTGCTCTCCTCGGCTGAGGCCCTGCGGCGGGCCCTCCGGCTCGCCGCCCGCGGCCGCTACCGCACCTCGCCCAACCCCATGGTCGGCGCCCTGGTAGTGCAGGACGGCGAAATCGTCGGCAGCGGCTGGCACCGCCAGGTCGGCGGCCCGCACGCCGAGGTCGAGGCCTTGCGCGCCGCCGGCCCTCTCGCCCGGGGCGCCACGCTCTACGTCACCCTGGAGCCCTGCTCCCACT
>JBKKAU010000683.1:0-24039 GCA_046714475.1 Thermoanaerobaculia bacterium | reverse complement strand
CCGGCGCGGGGGGGGGGCGGGGGGCGGCCCGCCTCGCCGAGGCGGGCTACACGGTCGGCCTCATCGAGGCCGGCCAGGCGCCGGAGCAGGACTGGTACAACGTTCCGGTCTTTAACGCTTTCGCCAGCGAGCATCCCGACATCTCCTGGGAGTTCTTTGCAAAGCACTACGCGGACGAAAACCGCTCGAAACGCGACAAGAAGTATGTAGCGGACAAGGGCGGGGTCTTCTATCCGCGCGCGGGCACCCTCGGCGGCTGTACGCAGCACCACGCCATGATCACGGTGTACCCGCACAACAGTGACTGGCAGGACATCGCCGATCGGACCGGGGACGCGTCATGGGCTCCGGACAAGATGCGGGCCTACTTCGAGAAGCTCGAACGTTGCACGTATGTCAAAGATCCGGGAGCAGGAAAGCCGAACCCGACGCGACACGGCTACAAGGGATGGCTGACCACGACGGATCTCGACCTCACCCTTGGCCTGGGCGACCCGGCCATGCTGCAGACGGTCTGGAAAGCGATCAAGACCGCGTGGCGGGAAGGCCTCAGCGGTGCGCTTCCCGATCTCCCTCAGGATCCGAACGACTGGCGTACACCGCAGTTCGAAGGGATCGCCTTCGCCCCGCTGGCCACGCTCGAAGGCCGCCGCGCGGGCACGCGCGAGCTGATCAACCGCACGCGTGCAAAGTTCCCGCAGAGGCTGGTCCCCAGACAAAGCAATCTGGCCACGAAGATCCTGTTCGACGCGAACAAGCGGGCAATCGGCGTCGAGTGTTGGGAAGGACAGCACCTCTACCGCGCCGACCCGAAGGCTGCCGGCGCCAATCCGCATGAGGTCAAGCAGTATTACTGCGCGCGCGAGGTCATCCTCGCCGGCGGCGCGTTCAACTCGCCCCAGCTCCTCATGCTCTCGGGCATTGGACCGGCGGCGCATCTCCAGCAGTTCCGCATTCCCGTGCTCGTCGACCGTCCCGGAGTGGGCAAGAACCTGCAGGACCGCTACGAAGTAGCCGTCGTCAGCGAGATGAATCGGAACTGGAAGATCCTCGAGAAAGCCACGTTCGAGCCGCCGCTGCCGAATCAGCCCGGCGATCCCTGCTATGTCGAATGGCAGAGCGGAAAGGGCGTCTATACGACCAACGGAGCCCTGTTGGCGGTGATCAGGAAGTCTTCGCCCGACCTTCCCGATCCCGATCTCTTCATGTTCGCCCTGGCCGGCAAGTTCCACGGCTATTTCCCCGGTTACTCGAAGGAAGTCGAGCGGACGAAGAACTTCCTCACCTGGATGGTGCTGAAAGCGCACACGGGAAACCGAGCAGGATTCGTCCGCCTCAAGTCGGGCGACCCGCGCGAGCGACCCGAAATCAACTTCAAGTATTTCGACGACCCGAGCAGCGCCCAGCGCGACGTCGACGCGCTGGTGAAGGGAGTCCGATTCGTCCGTAAGGTTTCGGAGCACAACACGGCCATCAAGCAGGAGATCATCCCCGGCCCTGCCACCGCGACCGACCCTCAGATTCGGGAGTTCATCGAGGACAACGCCTGGGGCCATCACGCCTCGTGCTCGAATCGGATGGGCAAGCCGAGCGATCCCGAGGCCGTGGTGGACAGCAATTTCCGCGTCATCGGCGTCGAGAACCTGCGGGTCGTCGATGCGTCGGTGTTCCCGCGCATCCCCGGCTTTTTCATCGTCACGCCGATCTACATGATCGCGGAAAAAGCCGCGGACGTGATCCTCGCCAACGCGCAGAGAGCCCCGGCGGCGAACGTCGCCTGACCTTTCGAAGGTTTGAGGAGTTGACGATCCATCCTGGGCTGGCATGAACCACTGGAAAGAGACCGCGGAAATCCTCTCACGGCTCGCCGAGCTGACGGCGGCGGGACGGCGGGCGGCGCTTGCCACGGTCATACGCATCGTCGGCTCCGGCTATCGCCGGCCCGGCGCCAAGCTCCTCATCGAAGAGACCGGTGCCACCCTGGGCAGCGTCAGCGGCGGCTGTCTGGAGGCCGACGTGCGCGAGGTGGCCAAGGCCGTCCTGGAGACAGGGACGCCGAGCCTGCGGCACTACAGCACGGGCGCCGCCGAGGACGTCGTCTGGGGCCTGGGGCTGGGCTGCAACGGGCGGGTCGACGTTTTCATCCAACCGGCCGCCGAGGGTCCACTGGCGGAGTTGGCGCCACCTCTGCGGGAGCTGCTGGCCGGCGATGCACCCTTCGCGCTTCTCACCATGGTCGAGGGAGGAACGGGCCTGGGCGCCACGCTGGCCTTGGGACCGGGCGGAAAGGTGCACGGCTCCTTGAGGTCGGCCGAGTTGGACCGTCTTGCCGTGGAACAGGCGCGCGGCCTGCTGCCGGGAGGTCGTTCGGCCCTGCAGACCGTCGCCGGGCGCGGGATCTTCGTCGAGGTGCTGCCGCCGCCGCCGCATCTCGTGGTCTGCGGCGCCGGGGACGACGCGCGGCCTCTCGTGGCGTACGCAGCGGACGCCGGCCTCCGCGTCACCCTCGTGGACCACCGCGCGGCGCTGCTGGAGCCGGCGTGGTTCCCGCAGGCGTCGCAGAGGCTGCTGGCGCGGCCTGAGGATCCCGGGATCGACCTGCCTCCCGCCGGACGGTCGCTCGCAGTCGTGAAGACCCACTCGTTGGCCCACGATCGCGAATGGGCGCGGCGACTGCTCGCGGCCGGTCTGCCGTATGTCGGCATGCTGGGACCGCGGGACCGGACAGAGGCCATCCTGCGCGAGATCGGAGCGGGCGCCGCGGAATCCGAACGGGTCTTCGGTCCGGTAGGCCTGGACCTCGGCGCCGACGGGCCGCGGCAGGTGGCGCTCTCGATCGTCGCCGAGCTGCTCGCCTTCATCGCCCAACGCGAGCCACGCCACCTCAGAGAGCGTAAGAAGGCCATCTATGCCGCATGACCGGTCCGGAGCGATCGCCGGAGTCCTCCTCGCCGCCGGCGTCTCGCCTCTCCTGGTGGTGCTCGGCCGCCAAGTCTGAACTGGATACAATGAGGCCCGGTGGAGGGGCGAAGGGCGCCGGTATGGTGACGGATCATTCCCTCAGAGGAGAGTGCCGTGAGTCACAGCAAGGAAGTACGGCTGGCCGGGTCGGTCCTCGACCGCTCCCGGCACGCTTCGATTTCCACCTGGTCAAGCCGCTGGACCCGGCCACGTTGCGGGAGCTGTTGAGCTCCCTGGAGGTCCGCTCCTCCTGAACTACAGCGCTGCGTGGGCGAAGCGCGATGATCCATTCTTCACTGGGAGGTCCGGCATTCACGCATCCATGGAAAGCGGCCCCCGCCACGCCGAGTGGGCGATCGGCATGGCGGCAGGCGCCTCGCCGCTCGTGCTCCGTGCCGCGGCGATGCCCGTGCTCTCGCGGCACGACGTGCGCGACGCGCGGGCGCACTTCATCGCGGATCCATTCATGGTCCACGCGGTTGGCGGCTGGGCGATGTGGTTCGAGGTGTTCGAGGCCGGACGCGAGCGCGGCGTGATCGCCAGCGCGCGCAGCGACGACGGCGCCGCATGGCGATACGATGGCATCGTGCTGCGCGAGCCGTTCCACCTCTCCTATCCCTGCGTCGTACCCTGGGACGGCGAACATTACATGGTCCCCGAGACGCTCGCACTGGGCGGCATCTACCTGTACCGCGCTCACCGCTTCCCGGATGTCTGGAGGCGCGAGTGTCGTCTCGTCGTGGGCACGTTCGCGGATCCGACGCTCATGCGGGTCGGCAACGGCTGGGCGATGTACGCGTGCGGCCGGCCGCGCACTCACGATGTGTTGCACTTCTTCGTCGCCGACGCGCTCACCGGCCCGTGGCGCGAGCACCCCGCGAGCCCGGTGGTGCGGGACGATCCGCGCCGCGGGCGCCCTGGAGGACGCCCGATTGTTGTCGAAGGACGGCGGATCCGCTTCTCGCAGGACTGCGCCGCCGGCTATGGCAGCGGGCTGCGGGCGCTGCATGTCGAGACGCTGGACGCGACACACTACGCCGAGCGGGACCTTGACGCCGCACCGGTCCTATACGGCGCGGAGCCCGCGTGGTGTACCGGTGGCGTACACCACCTGGATGCGCACGCGCTCCCCGATGGGGCGTGGATCGCCTGCCACGACGGACGGCCGTGAAAGATCCGGTGGACCTGAGTTGGCCTCTGCGGCCCGAGCGCTGCCCGTGCGACATGCACTTCGTGGAGTACCTGCGCACGCATCGCATCGGCGGGCGCTCGATCTTCCACTTCGGGAGCGGCGAGCACCACCTCGTGGGGCGCGAGAACTCGGTCGCCGCCCCCAATGACATTCTGGCCGTGACCGCCTCCCGCCGCGAGCACGAGACCTACATGGCGCTCGTGTCGTCGGACCCCTTCGTGGCGCGCCACTACCACGTGCTCTTCGCCGACATCTACATGCTGGCGCCGCGCCTCCTCCCCATGTTCGACCTCGTGACACTCTTTCACCTGCACGAGTTCTGGGACGCGGAGCGCCACCGGTATGCGCGCCACGACGACGCGTCGCTTGTCAAGGCCCTTCTCGACCGGCTCTCGCCCGGAGGCCTGTTGCTGTTCTACGAAGGGTCCGACGGCTTCGCGCGTACGCGGCTGCTGCTCGCGCAGCTGATCGAGGCCGGGACGCTGGCGGCGAGTGGCCGCTTCGCATCGCTGCTGCTCTACAGGCGCGCGAGCGACGAGCGCGTGGCATTCCCATCGCCCGGCGCGAACTAGCGATCGGACTCGTTCGTACGAAATATTCCGATTCCTTGGACACTTCAACAAATGAAGCGTACACTCGAACAGTGTCGCGGTCGTCTGATGCGCATTGAAGCGTAGTCTTACGGTCGCGTAGGGAGGCAGGATGTCCAGCTACCAGCAAGACTTTTCCACCGCAGGCGGATCAGTCCGTGAATCTTCCCGCATGGTCGAGGCGATCGCGGATGTAGCGGATGCGGTGCACGGCATTGGACGCGAAGTCGCGATGAGCGTTAAGGAGCTCCGGCGCGAGCTCGAACGGGCGAACATCGGGGGCGCCACCATCGACCGCATCGAGCACGCGATTGGTCCGCTCCTCGCGGTAGATGCTACGCGCCTCGGCAGTCACTTCGGCGGGGCCAGCCCCGGCGGGTCATCCCCGGGCGGCAGCTCTCCGGGTGGTTCGTCCCCTGGTGGGTCATCCCCGGGGGGCAGCTCTCCGGGTGGCTCGTCCCCTGGTGGGTCATCGCCGGGCGGCAGCTCTCCGGGTGGCTCGTCCCCTGGCGGATCGTCGCCGGGCGGCAGCTCTCCGGGTGGCTCGTCTCCCGGCGGGTCATCGCCGGGAGAGATGTTCGGTCGCGACCGCATCAACGAGGCGTTCTTCGACCTCGCGGCGGCGGCGCTACAGGTCCAGCACGTCGCGCAGCGCGTGCAGCAGGGTGTGCAGGAGTTGCGGCGCGCCAACGCCGCCGCAGTGGAGCGGCTGGAGATCGAGGTGCACTCGCTCGCGGTGATCGATCGCGCGCGGCTGACGAATCTCGGGACCCGCGCCTCCTTCGCCGGCCTCGCGGATCCATCGGGCCTCGACGTGACGAGCCCGCGCGAGGCGTCGCACGGGCGCTCGTTGGCGCCGCGACCGGCACCGACCGAGGAGCGCGGGCGTCCCTAAAGCCAAAGGGACGACGCTTATGGGTACCCTCGTCGGTACCGCCGCCGAAGCGACCACATCAATCCTGATCTGCACAGTTCCACGGTCGGGCAGCTGGCTGCTCGCCGAAGCGCTGGAGGATTCGGGCCGATGTGGCCATCCCCGCGAGTATTTCCGCGCCGATTACGAGCCGATCTACTGCCGGGCGTGGGAAATCGCCCCCCCTCTACATGTCTCCGACTACGTCGCCGCCGTCCTTCGGGCGGCGACGACCCCCGACGGCACGGCGGGTGTGAAGTTTCACTGGGGGCAGGTCGCCGGTCTCGCGCGGCGGCTGCGCGCCGAAGGAGGAGGCGGTGCCACGGACGACATGACGATATTTTCGCAACTCTTTCCCGCCCCGCAGTACGTCCACCTCGTGCGCGAGGATACCGCCGCGCAGGCCGTGTCGCTTTTCCGCGCCATCCGTTCCGACGTGTGGTGGCAACTCGAACCATCGCCCCGCCAGCCGTCCTCACCGGACCGCGACGGAATGCCCGCCTTCGACGAGATCGCACGCCTCGAGCGGCAGCTCGTCGCCGATAACGCGTGCTGGACGACCTTCTTCTCCCGCCATGGCATCGCACCGGTCCGGGTGCGGTACGAGGATCTCGCCGCGTGCTATGCGGAAACAGTAAACGCGGTTCTTGTGGCGTTGGGGCGGGAAGACGCGGCGCGCCCCGGGATCTCCCCACCCCGCCTGCATCGCCAGGCGGACGAAACTTCCGCGCGCTGGCTCGCGGCGTACCGTGCCTGGCGCGGTGGCCGGTCTGATTCAGCACCCGAGCGGCTCGGAGCGCCTGCATGCGCACCAATCTGATCGTCGTCGACGACTTCTACGATCATCCGCGCGCGGTGCTCGCGTACGCCCTGCGCCAGCGCTACTACTACCCGTACCAGCCGGACGCCGACGTGCGGTCGGGGCGCGTAGCGCCGAAATGGATGGCGTCCTGGTTTCGTGAGGCGGCGGACTGCCCTTTCAAATCGTCGCGCGCGTTGATTGAGAAGCTGGAGGCGGTCACCGGGGACACCATCGACACCGACCACTGGCGGCGCTCCTTTCCCATCGACATCGAGGGCAAGGCGGCGGCCGACTGCGAGCGCGTGTCCCACAGCTGTCTGTGGAATTGCAGCTTCCATCTCAAGCCGCGGACCGATCAGCAATTGGGCGAGGGCGTGCACAACCATGTGACCGATATCTGGAACGGCGTCGGCACGAACGGGTGGGCGGGCATCGTCTACCTCGCGCCCGATGCGCCGGTCGGTGCGGGGCTCAAGCTCTGGCGCAACCGCGACCCGGCGCGGGACCATGACTGGATGACCCCGAAGGAAAACTGGGAGCTCATCGACGACATCGGCAACGTCTTCAACCGGTTGATCCTTACGCGCGGCAGCACCCCGCACAGCGGCGCTGCCGGCTGGGGGAGCACGCTTGAGGACGGGCGGCTCTACCAGACGTTCTTCTTCCAGGTATCGGCGCCTCGGCCGCTCGGCGGGTTGGCGATCGCCGGGGTGGACGCGTGACGGGACAACCGCTGGTCTCGTCTCCGACCCCGGAGCAGGCGGCGCGCATCGATCTGGCGCGCGTGCTCGCAAACCGCCACTGGCGGTGGCGCGCGGAGCCCTTCCCGCATGTCGTCGCCGAGCGGGTGTTCACGGACGAGGTCTATACGTCGTTCGCACGCGAGTTCCGCGCGCGGCTGGAGGGAACGGGGCCGGCGGACGGGCCGGGCTTTCACCGCAACATGCGCGGCTACGATGCGCTCGGCACGGACTTCCACCCCGGGTGGACGGGACCGCTCCGCTTCTTCCTCTCGCGTGCATGGCACGACTGCATCGCCGAGGTGTTCGGCGTCACCGCGAGCGGACACGTGAGCGGCGGGCTGCACCACCACAAGCCCGGGAGCGCAAACGGGCAGATCCACAACGACCTCAACCCCGGATGGTTCGCGGAGTACGAGAGCGCGGACGGCATCATGGTTACGCGTCCCGACGCCTGCCGCTACGCGACCGGCGAGACGAAGCCCCCGGGGTTGCCGGTGACGGAGGTCGTACGCGGAGTGGCAGTGCTCTTCTATCTCGAGAACCCGGCCTGGTCTCCAGGCGATGGCGGGACGACGGGACTCTACCTTGGCGCGACGGACCACGTAGAGGTGCCGGTGCTGGAGGTCCCTCCGCGCGACAACACGCTGCTCGCCTTCGAGTGCACGCCGACCTCGTTCCACAGCTTCGTCCGAAACCGTCGTCATCCGCGCAACTCCGTCATCTACTGGCTTCACCGGCCCAAGGCGGACGTCGTGGCGCGGTGGGGCGAGTCGGCCATCGTGCGCTGGAGCCGGTGACATGACCGGGGTCATGGTCCGCGATGTGTCACGTCGGGATCGTCGCGTGTGTCTGCTCACTGGCGCCGGGGGGACCTTGGGGTCAGCTTTCTGCCGCCGCTTCGCGGGGACGTACGACATCGCGGCCGTGTATCACCGCCGGCTCCCTGGAGTGCCGACGCAACACGACCGCATTTTCGACCCGCTGGATCCGCACGCGACGCGCACGAGCGACGATACGGCGGTCCACGCGCTCCCCGCCGACCTGAGCGTCGCCGGCGACGCCGGGCGGGTGGTGTACGAGACACTCGCGCACTTCGGCTCGATCGATCTGGTGGTGCACGCCGCCGCGCACGCGGTGTGGGCGCCAATCCTGGGCAACGGCTGCCTGCTGGCGAGCGCGCGACGACAGTTCGACATCTCCGTGGTCGCGGCGCTGGAGCTCGCCACGGCTGTCGCGGACCGCTGTTGGCGCGGCCGCGAGGCGGAGAACGAGGCCCGCAACCGCAACGTGGTGCACCTGTCCAGCAGCGCCGGCGTTTACGTGTACCCCGGGCAGGGCCAGGCGGTGTACGCGGCTTCGAAGGCTGCGCTCAACACTCTCACCTGCCACATGGCCGATGAACTCCGGCCACTCGGCGTGCGCGTGAACGCGCTGGCACCCGACAGCTTCCCGCACCGCGTCTCGCTCGACGCCGTCCTCGATCGCATTCGCGCCCTGGACGAGTCGCGGGTCACGGGGCAGATCGTCGTCCTCGAGGAGACGGGCGAGACGCTGGTCTGACGCGTCCCGCCGAGGCGATGCGCGAGCTGTGGGTGGCCGGATTCCCCGGATCCTGGGGAGGCGCGGACACGGAGCTGGACCATCAGATCGATCTACTCCGCCGGTGCGGCGTGGCGGTGCACCTCGTGCCGATGTTCGCGGCGGACCCCGCGGCCCGCGCGAGCGCGCTCGCGCGCGGATGCGTGGTGCACGAATACGCCGACGACATCTTCGCCGACCGCGTGGTCGTCAGCTTCTGCAACCGGAACTTCCTCCCAGCGCTGCCGCGCATCATGGCGGCCGGCCCGCCCGCGCGGGTCGTCTGGCTCAACTGTATGACGTGGCCCTTCCACGGGCTCGCCGAAGCGCACGCGGCGGGGTGGATCGACTACTACGGCTTCGTGAGCGCCTACCAGCGCGCGTGCCTCCTGCCGGTGCTCGAGGCCATCGCGCCGGTGCGCGCCTTCGCCTATCACCCGTTCTTCGACGTAGGCCGAGTCGCGTGGCGGTACCGCGCCTGGAAGGGCACCTATCGCGTCGGCCGGATCTCGCGCGACGACGCCAGCAAGTTCGCGCCCGACACATGGCGCCTGTTCAACCGCGTGCTCGTGCCGCAGGGCCTGCGTAAGGAGGTGCACGTGCTGGGCTTCGGCCCGCGCGCGCGCGCGGCGATCGGCGAGCCGCCTCCGGGGCTCGATGTCCGCACCTGGCCTTGCGACGCGATCGACGCAACGTCGTTCTACCGCGGCCTCGACACCATGATCCACAAGACCGGCACCTCGCGCGAGTCGTACTGCCGCGTGCTGGTGGAGGCTTACGCGCATGGCGTGGTGCCCATCGTGGAGGCGGACTTTGCTTTCCCGGAGCTGGTGGTGCAAGGCGAGACGGGGTTCATGACCTCGGACTCGGACGAGATGAGCTACCTGGCGAGCGTGCTCGCGCACGAGCCACGCCTGCACCGCCGGATGGCCGAGCAGGGGCGGGCGCACCTCGAGCGCGAGTTGATCGACGCCAAAGCGTGCTGGCGTGGTTGGTTGGAGGTGTTGTCGGTCTAGCGCCCAGCCTACGGCTGGCCCTGCAACGACACCACATACTTCGCGATCAGCAGCCGCTCGTCCTCGGGGATGTGCCCGTAGGCGGGCATGCCGGAGGTCGGGATGCCTTCGCGGATGGTGCGGGCGATGTCTTCGGGCTTGTTGCCGAGCTTGTAGGCGGACCGGTCGTGGAAGTCGCGGGGCTGGACCGGCGTGGCGGTGGAGGTGATGCCGTCGCCGCGCCCTTCCTCGCCGTGGCAGACGGCGCAGCCATAGCTCAGGAAGAGCTCTTTGCCCTGCGCCGCCTCGTTCGCCGTGGGCGCCGCTTGCGATGAAACGGTCGAAGGAGCCCCCTGGACGGGGGCTCCTTCGTCTCCACCGGTCCCTCCACAGGCCATGAAAACCAGACAGCCGGACAGCCCGAGCAACCGATGGATTGTCTTCAAACTCTATCTCTCCGTCTTTCTTTGAGGGCGATGGCCCGCTTCGCCGCCGCGATGATACCAGCGGCGTCGAGGCCGTAGACCGGCAGCATCTCCTCGTAGGGACCGACCTGCTCGCAGAAGCAGTCTTCGAGCCCGACCCGGATCACCGGCACGGGCGCCTCCTGGGCCACCACCTCGGCCACGGCGCCGCCCAGGCCGCCCATGATGTTGTGGTCCTCGGCGGTCACCACCGCTCCGGTCGCCCGCGCCGCGGCAACGACCGCCTCGCGGTCGATCGGCTTGATGGTGTGGACGTCGAGCACCCGGCAGTGGATGCCGTCCTCGCGCAGCCGCTTCGCCGCCTGCACCGCCTCCCAGACGATCTGGTTGCCGGTCGCGATCAGCGCCACGTCGTGCCCCTCGGCGAGCTGCACCGCCTTGCCGATCACGAAGTCGTAATCGCGGTCGTAGACCTGCGGCGTCTCGGCCCGGCCCACCCGCAGGTAGACGGGACCGTCCCAGGCGGCGGCCGCGAAAGTGGCCTTGTAGGTCTCGACCGAGTCGGCGGGAGAGAGGATCACCATGTTCGGCATGGAGCGTATCACCGCGATGTCCTCAATGCAGTGGTGCGTCGAGGCCGCCGGGCCGCCCGAGATGCCGGCATAGGAGCCGGCCAGCTTGACGTTGGCCCGGTGATAGGCCACGTCCAGCCGCACCTGCTCACAGGCGCGCAAGGTGAGGAACGAGGCGAAGGAGTTGACGAACGGGATCTTGCCCCGCTTCGACATCCCCGCCGCCGTGCCCACCATGCTCGCCTCGGCGATCCCCATCTGCAGGAAGCGCTTGGGGAACTCCTTCTGGAACGGCACCGTCGGCATCGCGAGGTCGCCCTCGATCGAGAACACCCGCTCGTCCACCCGCGCCAGGTCGAGCTGCGCCTTGCGGCAGACGGTCCGGCTCGACAGGGTGTAGGCCTTCATCCACTCCGGCGAGCCGATCTCCAGCCCGATCTCCACCGTTGTCTGTGACATGTCCGGCTCCTAGCCCAAAGTCGTATGGAGGATCCGCTCGGCGTCGGCCGGCGTGATCGCCACCGGGTTCAAACCGAGGTGAAAGGCGTCCTGCATCACGTAGTCGACGAGGCGCGGCACGTTCTTCTCCCCTACTCCCAGCTCGCGCAGCGTCGGGATGCCCGCGGTCTTGACCAGCGAGCGCACCGCGGCGATGCCGGCCCGCGCCACTTCCACGGTGCTCCCCTGGGTCTCGACGCCCATCGCCCGCCCGATCTTGGCGTAGCGCTCGGCGCTCGACTCGAGGTTGTAGTCCATCACGTCGGCGAGGAAGACGGCGCAGCCGACGCCGTGGTGCACCTGGTGCAGGACGTTGACGCCGTGCGCGAAGGCGTGCTCGCCGCTGCCGCCGCCCTTCATCGAGATGCCGGCGGTCAGGCTCGCCACCATCATCCAGGCCCGCGCCTCGCGGTCCTGGCCGTGCGTCACCGCCCGCATCAGCCACTTGCTCACCGCCTCGATGGCGTAGAGCGCGTAGGCGTCGGCGAGCGGCTGGCGCTCGACCGAGACGTAGGCGCCGATGGCGTGCGACAGCGCATCGAGACCGGTCGCCGCGGTCACCGCCGGCGGCAGGCTCAGGGTGAGCAGCGGATCGCAGAGCGCCACGTGGCCCGGTACGGCCACGATGTGCATCTTGAACTCGCGCGAGGTGTCCGTGATGATCGTGCCGCCCACCGCCTCGCTGCCCGTGCCGCTGGTCGTCGGGATGAACATCAGCGGCGGATGCGGCTTGGTGATCGGCCTGGCGCCGTCCTCGTAGTCGCGGATGTGGCCGCCGTTGCTCGCCACCGCCGCCGCCGACTTGGCGACGTCCATGGGGCTGCCGCCGCCCAGGCCGACGATGGCGTCGGTGCCGCGGTCGTGGTAGGCGGCGACCGCCGCCATCACGTACTCGTCGGTCGGGTTGGTCGCCACGTCCGAGAAGATCTCGTACTCGATGCCGGCCGCGCGCAGCGACTCGAGCACGGTCTCGTGGACGCCGGCCGCGAGCACGCCGGGATCGGTGACGATCAAAGGCTTCTTGGCGCCGAGGCGCTTGAGCTCTTCGCCCGCCTTGCCGGCCGCGCCCTCGCCGTAGTGGATCTTGGGAAACAGTTGAAAAGTGAACAGTTGCACGGCAGGTCTCCTGGTCAGCAAGACACGCCGGACAGCGCCGCGGCCGGACGGAACCGTCCGGCGACCGCGAGGTCCAGCAGGGTGAGGTTGTCGTAGACCGGCAGCCGCAGCTCGTCGCGCAGGGCCTGGAGGATCGGCGGCATCAGGGTGCACTCCGAGACGAAGGCTCCGATGTCCGGATTCTCCTCCAGCATGCGACGGCCGACGGCGATCAGGTCGGCTTCGAGCCGGAGCCGCAGCTCCGGCGGGATCTCTTTGGTACGCAGGAACTCGTGCCACGCCTCGGACCATCCCACCTCGCCGACGGCGGTCGGGATGTCGCGGGCGCTCCAGCCGCAGGCGTTGTAGACCTGCTCGTTGAGCGTCGAGGCGTAGAAGGCCAGGAGGCCGATGCGGCGTCCCGGCATCATGCGGTGGATCTCGGGGACCAGCATCAGCGACGAGGTGACGACCGGCACCTTCACCGCCGCGGCGAGACGGTCCTGCATCAGGACCATCAGGCCGTTGCAGTTGTCGGTGAGGACGTCAATCCCCTCGCTTTCCAGCTCCCGCGCCGCCTCCACGTAGAGCGGCACCATGGCCTCCACCTGCTCCGGCGAGGAGGGGGGCTTGGAGCCCGGCACCACCTTGTAGACCACCGGGTAGGGGAAGGTGTCGACGCAGGCCATGCAGCCGGAGACCTGCGCCATCTTGCCTTCGAGCAGGAGGACGCCCAGACGGGGTTGCGCGGCCATGGTCAGACCAGCACCTCGCTCAAATTTCCTGACAGGGCGCCTGCAGGCCGATAGCTGCCGGACATGGCGAAGTCGAGCGCCGTCAGGATGTCCCACACCGGCAGCCCGGTCTCCTCGCGCACCGCCTGCAGACAGGTCGGCAGCATGGTGCACTCGGAGACGAAGCCGCCGATGTCCGGGTGCTCGGCGAGCATGCGGCGCGCGACGCCGACCAGGTCGGCTTCGAGCCGCCCGCGCAGGCTGTCCGGCACCTCCTTGGTGCGCAGGAACTCGAGCCAGGACTCGTGCTCGCCCACGCCCCCCAGGGCGACGGGGATGTCCTGGCTGCTCCACCCGGAGGCGTTGTAGTTGCGCTCCCCCACCGCGTGGGTGAAGAAGGTGAGGATGCCGACGCGGCGCCCGCCGAGGATGCGGTGGAGCGCCGGCACCAGCAGCAGGCCCGAGGTCACGACCGGCGTCTTGACGGTGGCCGCGAGCTCTTTCTGCATCAGGGCGATGAGGCCGCAGTTGGCGGTCATGGCCCCGACTCCCATCCCCTCCAGCTCGCGGGCCGCGTCGACGTAGAGCGGCAGCATGGCCCACGCCTCCTCGGCCGACATCGGGGTCCTGGAGCCCTTGACCACGTGGCGGATGACCGGGTACGGGAAGGTGGCCTCGCAGGCCATGCAACCCGGCACGTCGGCCATCTTGCCTTCCAGCATCAGGATGCCCAGCGGCGGGCGGCTCGCGCTCGGTGCCATGGCTTCATGCTCCTTTCAACGACATCGCCGAACGGGCCGAGGCGGCGATGCCCGCCGCGTCGATGCCGTACCGGCGCAGGTGCTCCTCGTAGGGGCCGACGTAATCGGCGTAGGCGTCGGGGATGCCCAGGATGCGCATCGGCACCGGGTGCTCCTCGGCCACCGCCTCGGCGACCGCGCCGCCCAGGCCGCCCATCACATTGTGCTCCTCGATGGTGACGATGAGCCCGGTCTCGCGCGCCGCCTTGGCCAGCAGCTCGCGGTCGATCGGCTTGATGGTGTGCATGTCGATCACCCGCGCCTGGATGCCTTCGGCCGCCAGCAGGTCGGCGGCGGTCAGGGCCGACGGCACGGAGGTGACGCCGGAGGCGACGATCGTCAGGTCGTTGCCGTCACGCAGCACGTTGCCCTTGCCGATCTGGAACGGGCAGTCCTCGCCGTAGACCTGCGGCGTGACGTCGAGCGCCAGGCGGATGTAGACCGGCCCGACGTACTGGGCCGCGGCGAGCGTCGCGTGGTAGGCCGACACGGCGTCGGCCGGCGCGATCACCACCATGTTCGGGAAGCTGCGCGCCACCGTGATGTCCTCGATGCAGTGGTGCGTCGGACCCGAGTAGCCGGCCTGGAGGCCGGCGAAGGTGCCGAAGATCTTGGCGTTGACCTTGTGGTAGCAGATGTCGAGGCGCACCTGCTCGCAGGCCCGCATCAGGGCGAACGAGGCGAAGGTGTTGATGAACGGGATCTTGCCCTTGAGGCCGAGGCCCGCGGCCATGCCGATCAGGCTCGCCTCGGCGATGCCGACGTCGATGTAGCGGTCGGGGAACTCGTCGCGGAACGGGAAGCCGCCGAAGTCGCCGAGGTCGGCCTCCAGCGAGAAGACCCGGGGGTCGCGGCGCGCCGCTTCCAATTGGCCGAGACGGCAGGTCTCGACGGCGGACAGGGTGTAGCGGTCGAGCCAGGCTTTGCTGCCAACGACGAGATCGACGAGGTCAGTGAGCTCAGAAGTGGTTGCAACCGTCATGTCTCTCTCCTCCTCACTTCTGCGCCGCGAGCTCTTCGAGCGCCTTCGCTCTGAGCTCGGCCGACAGCTTGCCGTAGTGCCACGCGTGGTTGTGCTCGGCGAAGGACAGACTCTTGCCCTTGACCGTATGGGCGATCAGGAGCGACGGCTTGCCGGTCTGGAACGGCACCTGGTGCAGCGGCTTGCGGAGCGCGGCCACGTCGTGGCCGTCGACCTCGCGCACCTCCCAGCCGAAGGCCCGCCACTTGTCGGCGAACGGCTCGAGCGCCATGATCTCCTCGGTCGGGCCGTCCTCCTGCACCTTGTTGCGGTCGACGATCGCCACCAGGTTGTCCAGCTTGTAGTGGGCCGCGGCCAGCGCCGCCTCCCAGATCGAGCCCTCCTGGCACTCGCCGTCGCCCAGCACCACGAAGACGCGGAAGTCCGAGCCGTCGTGCTTGCCGGCCATGGCGAGGCCGTTGCCGACCGCGAGGCCGTGGCCGAGCGAGCCGGTGGCGAGCTCGACGCCCGGGATGCTCTTCATCGAGTGCCCGGCGAGACGGCTGCCCATCTGCTTGTAGGTTTTCAGCTCCTCGACCGGGAAGAAGCCCCGCTCGGCGAGGGCGGCGTAGAGCGCGGCGCTCGCGTGCCCCTTGCTGAAGATGAAGTAGTCGCGGCCGTCCATCTTGGGCTCGCGCGGGTTGACGTTCAGCACGCCGTCGAAGAACAGGACCGTCAGGATCTCCACCGCCGACATGGAGCCGCCGACGTGCGCCCCGGGCGAGTCGGCCGCCATGGCCACGATGTGGTGGCGGAGGGTGTGTGCTTTCTCTTTGAGGTCCTCGAGGCTCGCCTGGCCGGCCTGCCGCTCGGACATGATCGTCGTCGTCACGTGATTTCTCCTTATACCCAAAAATTCTTACCAGAGCCGCGCGGCGCCTTCCCAGGGCTCGCGGTAGTCGATCGTGCGGGCGTACGCGACCAGCTCGTCCAGATGACGGAAAACCTTTTGGAAGGCCTCCAGGTACAGATCGATATTACGCCTCTCCATGAAGCTCGCCATGCACAGGCGGTGGCCGATGAGGAGCGAGCCGCGGATCACGTCCAGCGTCTGCGTGTACTCGCGCCAGTCGTAGGAGAGGTCGCGGCCGGCGTGGCCGCAGGTCCAGGGGCAGCCCCGGCCATAGCCGCGCCGCTCCTGGAACAGGAGCTGGCCCGGGATCGGCCGGTTCTGATACTCGATCAGGTGCACCCCTTCGGCCTCCATGATGTCCTGGAGCGCCTTGCGGAACAGGCCCACCGGCAGGTCGATGCCCGCCGCCTGCGGGTCGAGCTTGAACCGGAAGTGGTGGTAGACGTGGGTGCGGTCCTCGGAGACGTAGGGCGGGATGACCCCCGGGATCTTCTCGAGCTCCGAGGCGAGGTAGCGCGCCCCGTCCTGCACCCGCGCCGTGTACTCGTCCAGGCGCTGGAGCTGGCTGAGCGTGAAAGCCGCCAGGATCGAGCTGAAGCGGTAGTTCCAGCCCATGGTCAGGGCGTTGTACTCGCGCTGCTCGTCGGGGCGGACCTTCTCGCCGAACATCTTGACCATGTCGGCGGCGTCCCGCAGGTTGGTGTCGTCGGTGGTGAACAGGCCGCCTTCGCCGGCGGTCGGCAGGTTCTTGCCGGCCATGATGCTGTAGGCCGACATGTCGCCGAGGCTGCCGGCCTTCTTGCCCTTGTAGAGGGCGCCCGGCGCCTGGCAGGTGTCCTCGATCACCTTGAGGCCGCGGCGGCGCGCGATCGCCAGGATCTCGTCCATGTCGGCCGGCAGGCCGTGGAGGTGGACCACGAGGATCGCCTTGGTGCGGTCGGTGATCCGCTCCTCGATCTTCGCCGGGTCCATGGTGAAGGTGCGCGGGTCGACGTCGACGAAGACCGGCAGGCCCTGGTGGTGGATGACCGCCGTCGCCGAGGCGAGGAAGGTCAGCGCCGGCACCAGCACCTCGTCGCCAGGCTCGACGCCGGCCGCCACCACCGCCGCGTGCAGCGCCGCCGTGCCGCTGTTGAGCGCGATGCAGTAGCGGGTGCCCTGGTACTCGGCCCAGGCCTTCTCCAGCGCCGGCATGGCGTCGTTGTTGATCCAGCTCAGCTTGCCGGTGCGCAGCGTGTCGACGACCGCCTGGATGTCCTCCTCCTCGACGATCGGCCAACGCTCCTCGATGCCCCCCGGCGCCACGACGGGCGCGCCGCCACGGATGGCGAGCCCCTGAACGGTCAGCGTTTCCACGTGTCTCTCCTTCTTCTCTTACGGCTGGATGACGTAGAGCTTGCGCTCGACCTCGGTGTTGGTCAGCACCTCGCAGCCGTTCTCCGTCACCACCACGGTGTCGGAGAAGCCGACGTGGCCGTTCATCTCGTGGATGATCAGCGACGGCACGAGGTGGAAGACCATGTTCTTCTGCAGCACCGTGTCGTCGCCGGGGTGCAGGTTCATGATGTGGCTCTCGTTCCAGCCCGGCGGGTAGGCGACGCCGATCGAGTAGCCGGTCTCGTGGGTGTAGTCGTGCAGGCCGTGCCGCTTGACGGTGTCGCGGCAGGCCGCGTCCACCTCGCCGGAGGTGACGCCGGGGCGGACCTTGTCGATGACGTTCTGCAGCCCCTCGAGCAGGGCGTCGGCCGTGCGGCGCACGACGTCCGGCGGGTTGCCGAGGAAGCAGTTGCGCATCATGGCGGAGCTGTACCGCTTCACGCAGCCGGAGTGCTCGAGGAAAATGATGTCGCCGTCGCGCAGCACGCGGCCTTCCCAGGTGCCGTGCGGCAGGCCCGAGCGCTCGCCGGAGACGACGTACGGCGGGCTGCCGGGGTACTCGCTGCCGTGCTGCAGGGTGGCGCGGTAGACCTCGGCCGCGAGGTCGTTCTCGGTCTTGCCCGGAGCGATGGCCGCGATCGCCGCCTTCATGCCTTCCATCGCCGCCTTGGAGGCCTTGCGGATGTAGCCGATCTCGGCGTCGCTCTTGATCAGACGCACCTGCTCGACAATGCCGCCGCCGTCCTTCCACTGCGTGCCGGGCAGCAGCTCCATCAGCCGCTTGTAGGTGCGGATCGGGAAGAAGTAGCCGCCCTCCTCCAGCGCCAGGACCTTGCCTTCGAGCCCCATCTCGCGGATCGCGTCGACGGTGACCTGGACCGGGTCGTCGATGAAATAGGTCTTGTAGCGGTCCATCCAGGAGCGGCGGATGACGTTGATCGTCTCTTCGAGGTAGGTGACGAAGATCGGCTCGCCCTCGGCCGGCATGACCAGCGTCTGGTACATGTAGTAGCCGGTGGTGGTGAAGCCGGTCAGGTAGTAGATGTTCTCGGGGATGCTGATCAGCAAAGCGTCGATGCCGCGGGCGGCCAGCCCCTCCTGGACCTTGCGCACTCTCTGCTGGTACTCCGCCAACGGAAACGGAAGCTCGGGATTGTCACGCATGAAAAAAGGTATCTCCTTGGAAATGTGAAATCAGCTTGCGGCCCGGCTGAACTCCAGGGCGTTGGTCCGCACGCCTTCGCGGCGGATGAACCGCCCGCCCTCCCAGGCCCACACCCAGCCGGACTGCTTGCGGCCGCCATACGGTGCGTGCAGGTTGCGGCTGACGTAATCGATCCAGATCTCGTCGCGGAAGACCTGGCCATGGGTTTCGGCGAGAACCGCCGCGTCGGCGTCGGTGCCGCCGTAGAGGCTGGCGGCGAGCCCGTAGCGGTGATCGGCCGCGAGGCGCAGGGCCTCCTCGGCGCTCCGGACCTCCTGGACCGGGATCACCGGGCCGAAGGTCTCGTCCTGCATGATCGTCATCAGCGAATTCACGCCGGTCAGCACCGTCGGCTCGACGTAGGCGACCGGTGTGCCGTCGGCGAGCCGGGCCTCTTCGATCCGTCCGCCGATCAGGGTGCGGGCGCCGCGGGCCGCGGCGTCTTCGAGCTGCGCGGCGATGCGCGCGGCGGTCCGCCGGCTGACGATCGGTCCTATCGTGACGTCCTCGCGCTCGGGCTCGCCCACGACCTGGGCCCGCGTCAGCTCGACCACGCGCTCCACGAACCCCTCCACCAGGCTGGCGTGGACGTAGAAGCGCTCGGGCGAGGTGCAGGCCTGGCCGGCGTTGTAGTAGCCGCCGCGCACGGCGTCGCGCGCGGCTTTTTCGAGGTCGGCGCCGGGGAGCACCAGGAAGGGGTCCTTGCCTGGGCCTTCCAGGATGAACTTGGTGCGCGACTCGCGCACGCGGTCCTCGTAACCGGCGGCCCAGGAGTCGTCGCCGAAGATCATGACCACGGCGACCGCGGAATCGGCCAGGGCGCCCTCCAGGAACGTCTGCCCGGCGCCGTGGTCGAAGCGCACGCCGGGGAGGTGCTCCAGGACCAGCGGCTCGAGCTGGCCGGCCCAGGCGCGCGAGGCGCCGGGGAACCGTCCCACCACCTCGTTGCCGGCGAGGAAGGCCGTGCCGATCGTGGAGACGGGGTTGGAGATCGAGGCGTTGCCGGGGAAGACGATGGCGACCGTGCCGGCCGGCGCGCGCCCGTCGAGACGGGCGGCGACCTCGCCGAAGGCGCCCAGGCGCGCCAGGGCGAGGTCCACCTCGCCGGCCGCGACCCGCCGGGTCTTCTTCGACGTCTGGATGATGCCGGCGATCAGCTCCTCGCGCCGCGCGCGGATGGCGCCGGCGAGGGAGCCGAGGCGCGCCAGCCTCTGGCTTGGGTCCATCGCTTCCACCTCTACTCCTGTCTCGACGGAGTTTGCACGTCTACCTGAAAAGGTCGAGGCCTTTCATGGTTCCCAGGTGCGGCTCGACCCTTCAGACGGGACAGAGACGCGGCTCAGGCGTCCTCAGCCATCGGACCGTAGAGCCACCAGAGGATCGACGGTGGCGGCGCGGCGCGCCGGCCACAGACAGGCGGCGCCGACGATCAGCACCAGCAGCAGCGACACTCCCACGAAGGTCAGCGGGTCGGTCGGCTCGACGCCGAACAGCAGGCTCTGGATCAGCCGCGTGAGCCACAGCGAGCCCATGGCTCCCAGCAACAACCCGATCCCGACCAGGACCATCGACTGCCGCAGCACCAGGCCGAGCAGGGCGCCGCGCCGGGCGCCCAGGGCGGAGCGGATGCCGATCTCCTGCGTCCGCTCGGCGACGGTGAAGCCGACGATGCCGCTGATGCCGATCGCGGTGATGGCGAACGCCAGGACGGCGAAGAGCCCGGCCAGCGACGCGGTCATGCGTGACGGGGCCACCGACTCGCTGCGCACCTGCGCCAGGGTCCGGACGTCGGCGACCGACTGCTCCGGGTCGAGCTCGTGGACGATGTTGCGGATCGCCTGCGCTAGGACGGCGGGGTCCGACGAGGTGCGCACCAGGACCTTGTCGGCCGGCGCGGGCGCCTGCAGGTAGGGCCGGTAGAAGGCGGCCCCGCCCTCCTGGCCGAGGCCGGCCTGTTTGACGTCGCCCACGACGCCGACGATGGTCCGCCATTCGCCCGGCGTGCCGTGGGCGGTCAGGGCCATCCGTTTGCCGATCGGGTCCTGGCCGTCGAAGTAGCGGCGGGCCAGCGCCTGGTTGACGATCGTCACGCCCGGGGCCGCGTCGTCGTCCCCCGGGTTGAACGTCCGGCCTTTGAGCAGCGGGATACCGAGGGTGCGGAAGTAGCCCTCGCTGGCGATCTGGATGTCGGCCCGCGGCTCGGGCTGCCCCGGATCGACCGGCCGCCCTTCGATCGCGAAGGTGGGGGCCATCTGGTTGCCGATCAGCGGCACGGAGCTGCCCACGGCGGTGGAGACGACGTCGGGGTAGGCCTCGAGCCGCTCGAGCAGCGTGGCATAGAACTGCTTGGCCCCGGGGATGCCGTACTTGGACAGCGGCAGCGCGATCGTGGTGGTGAGGACGTTCTCGGGGTTGAAGCCCGGATCGACGCGCTGCAGCTCGAGCAGGCTGCGGACGGTCAGCCCGGCGCCGATCAGCAGGACGAACGAGACCGCCACCTGCGCGACGACCAGGGCGTTGCGGAAGCGGTGCTTGCCGCCTCCCGCGGTCGAGCGGCCGGCGCCCTCCTTGAGGACCGCGGCGAGGTCCTGCCGGAAGGTATGGAAGGCGGGGATCAGGCCGCAGAGCAGGCCGGCGCCCAGTGACACCGCGAGGTTGAAGAGCAGCACCGGGCCGTCGATGCCGATCTCGTCGACGCGCGCCGTGAAGTGCCGCGAGAAGGCCACCAGGAGGTCCACCCCCATGTAGGCGAGCAGGAGGCCGAGCAGACCGCCGGCCAGGGCGAGGACCACGCTCTCGGTGAGCATCTGCTGGATCAGCCGGCCGCGGCCCGCCCCCAGGGCGGCGCGGACCACGATCTCCCTCTCGCGTTTGATCAGCCGGGCGAGATGCAGGTTCGCCACGTTGGAGCAGGCGATGAGCAGGACGAGGCCCACCATCCCCGCCAGCGCGAGGATGGTGGGACGGAACTGGTAGGTGAGCTCTTCCCGCACGGCGACGACCGGCACGTCGAAGTCGGCGGCGTCCTGGTAGTCCTCCGGGTACTCCTGCCGCATGCGGGCCGCGAGCGTGGCGACGTCGGCGCGCGCCTGCTCCAGGGTGACCCCCGGCCTGAGCCGGGCGAAGAGGTTGAGGACGCGGAAGCTGCGGTTGGTCCGGACCCTCTCGGAGGCCTGCAGCGGGCTGGCCGCCGACGCCATGTAGAGCGACTCCTCGCCCGGGTACTTCGGCAGCCGCGGCAGCACGCCGACCACGGTGACCGGCTGGTCGTTGATGCGGTAGCTCTTGCCGACCACGGCGGGGTCGCCGCCGAAACGCCGCTGCCAGTACTCGTGCGTGAGGACCGCGACCCCGCCGGCGCCCGGCTTGCCGTCCTCGGGCCGGAAGGCCCTGCCGAGCAGCGGCTGGACGCCGATTTCGTCGAAGAAGCCCGGGGCGACGTAGCCGACGCGGATGCGGTCCGGCTCACCGGCGCCGACCAGGGTGAACGGCATCGAGTAGTACTCCATCACCGAGGCGAAGGTCCGGCTCTGCTTGCGGTAGTCCTCCAACTCGGGAAAAGAGAACTGCACGCTGTCGATGTCGGGCCCGGGCTCCCGGTACCCGAGATGGACGATCCGGTCGCCGTTGCCGTAAGGCAGCGGGCGCAGCAGGACGCCGTTCATGACGCTGAAGATCGCGGTGTTCAGGCCCACTCCCAGGCCCAGCGTCAGCACGGTCACCGCCGCGAAACCGGGGTTTTTGACCAGCTGGCGCAGCGCGTATCGGATGTCGTTCTTCAGGGTCTTCATACAGGTCTCCTGCTCTTTTCCATACCTAACCTAGGGTCGAGCGCAGCACGCCGGCGGCCGCGGCGACGTGGGGCTCCTGGATCATAGTTTGATGGTTTCCCGGCGCGAAATGGATCGAGAGCGGCTCGGAGCTATAGCGGCTCCAGCCGAGGCCCGGGTCCGCGGCTGCGAGGCGCGCCAGCTCGCCGTTCGACGGTTCGCTGGAGCGCAGCAGCGTGATCGTACCGGCATACGGGCCCGGCTCATAGGTGCGGATCGACCGGTCGACCGCCCGCAGGAAGGCCAGCTTGCGCTCGATGTAGCCGATCCCGGCATCGGCCGGCAGCAGGCCGGCCTGCTCCGCCCTTGCCGCGACATGCGCCACCCGTTCGTCGTGCGCCAACCCCGCCAGCTCGTCCGCCTCCATGTCGAGGCCCGCCTGGCCGGCAAGGGAGGCGAGCAGCACCGCCTCGTCCGGCGCACGGAACGGCAGGCTCCCCGGCGCCGCGAGGTCGAGCAGCGCCAGCACCGCCACCTCCTGACCCGCGGCGCGCAGCTGTCGCGCCATCTCGAACGCCACCAGGGCGCCGAATGACCAGCCGCCCAGGTGGTAGGGGCCTTCCGGCTGGACGGCGCGCACGGCCGCGACGTACTCGCGCGCCATGTCGTCGATCCGGGTGTGCGGCTCTTCGCGGTCCGACTCGGTGCCTTTCGCCTGCAGCCCGTAGAAGGGGCGGTCGCTCCCGAGGCGCTCCGCCAGGGGCCGGTAGCACAGCACGCCGCCCTCCGCGGGGTGGACGCAGAAGAAGGGCGGCAGCTCGCCCGCGGGCTGGAGCGCCACCAGGGGGGACCGCGCCAGCGCCGGCGAGCGGCTCTCCAGGACGGCGGCGAGCCCTTCGACGGTGCCGTTCCGGAACAGGGTGGCGAGGGGCAGAGCCTGGCCGAAGCGCTCTTCGATACGGGCCATCAGGAGCACCGCCAGGAGCGAATGGCCGCCCAGCCGGAAGAAGTCGTCGCGCACGCCGATCGGCCGCACGTCCAGGACCTCCTCCCAGATGCGCAGCAGCTCCAGCTCGAGGCGGTTGCGCGGCGCGACCGGTCCTTCGGCGCGGTCCGCCGCCCGGTCGGGAGCCGGCAGCGCCCGCCGGTCCACCTTGCCGTTGGCGGTCAGCGGCAAGGCTTCGAGGAAGACGAGGTGGGCCGGCACCATGTAGGCCGGAAGCTTCTCCGCGAGGAGACCTCTCAGCTTGTCGGCGGGCGGGGCCTCCCGATCCGGCACGACGTAGGCCGCGAGCCCGCGGCCGCCGGGCAGGTCCTCGCGTACCACGCAGACCGCCTCGCGCACCGCCGCGTGTCCGGCCAGCACGGCCTCGACCTCGCCGAGCTCGATGCGGAAGCCGCGCACCTTGACCTGATGGTCGATCCGGCCCAGGAACTCGACCGTACCGTCCGGCAGGTACCGCGTCAGGTCGCCCGTCCGGTAGAGGCGCGCCCCGGGCTCGACCGTGAACGGATCGGGCACGAACCGTTCCGCGGTCAGGTCGGGCCGTCCGAAGTACCCCCGGGCGAGGCCCAGGCCGCCTATATGGAGCTCGCCCGGCACGCCCGCTGGGACGACCTCCTGGCGGGAGCCCAGGATGCGGAGCTGCGTGTTGGCGATCGGCCGGCCGAGCGGGATGATTCCTTGGGCCGTCGCCTCGACCAGCTGCACCGCCGACCAGACCGTGGTCTCGGTCGGGCCGTAGACGTTCCAGACCTCCCCTGCCGCCTGGAGCAGCCGGAGCGCGAGGTCACGCGGCAGCGCCTCGCCGCCGCAGAGCACCTTGAGCCACGGCGCGCCGGCCCAGCCCGCGTTGAGCAGGAGCTGCCAGGGCGCCGGCGTCGCCTGCATCACGCTGGCGCCGGACTCGGCCAGC